>JBOHYV010000142.1:0-6256 GCA_050738135.1 Rhodanobacteraceae bacterium
TCGAGTCGGTTGCGTTCGACCGCTCGGGTTTCCGTTACCACGGGCGCGTGGCCGCGTTGGCGGATGCCGCGCGCGAAGCGGGATTGAAATTCTGAAGCAAGGGCTGGGGGGCGGGTAGTGGGGGCGCATTGATCGAAGGTTTCGCCAGTGCGCCCCCGCTACCCATCCCCAATCTCCGTTTTTGATACAACAACTCCAACCGGCTTGATGCCGCAAGCAAATGCCCGCATCTCGCGGGGCTAAGGTGAAAACATGGCAAATCGCGATCGCGAAGATTCTGATGGGATGCTGGAAAAACTCATCGCCGTCAACCGAGTGGCCAAGACGGTCAAGGGCGGTCGGCAGATGAGCTTCACGGCTTTGACTGTGGTGGGCGACGGCGCCGGCAAGGTTGGTTTCGGGTACGGCAAGGCACGCGAAGTGCCGGTCGCGATCTCGAAGGCGATGGAGCGTGCACGCCGCAACCTGGTCACGGTGGGCCTGAACAACGGCACCCTCTGGTACCCGGTCAAGGCCCACCACGGCGCGGCCAAGGTGTTCATGCAGCCGGCATCGGAAGGTACCGGCGTTATCGCCGGCGGCGCAATGCGCGCGGTGCTGGAGGTGGTCGGAGTCAAGGACGTGCTGGCCAAGGCGGTCGGCTCGCGCAATCCGATCAATCTGGTGCGCGCCACCATCAAGGGACTGCAATCCGTCGCCAGCCCGGATTACATCGCCGCCAAACGCGGCAAGAAGGTCGAGGAACTGGGTCATGTCGGCTAAGAAGAGCGCCGCTTCCGGCACCGTGAAGGTCCGGCTTGTGGGCGGCCTGCGCGGCGTGCAGTCGCGGCACCGCCTGAGCGTGAAAGCGCTGGGCCTGAACCGCACCGGTGACGTACGCGAATTGAAAGACAGTCCGCAGGTGCGCGGTCTGATCAACACGGTCAAATACCTGGTTCGCGTTGAAGACTAATCGGCGGGCGTCGGGAATCGCGGCTGGCGAAACGGCCGCCTATCCCGAGTCCCGGGTCCCGGGTCCCGAGTCCCGGATTGGAGTTTCGTCATGCGTTTGAACACATTGAAACCTGCCAAGGGCGCCCGCAAGGAACGCCGCCGCGTTGCGCGCGGCATGGGCTCGGGCCTCGGCAAGACCGCGGGCCGCGGACACAAGGGTCAGCATGCGCGTGCCGGCAACACCCACACCATCGGCTTCGAGGGCGGCCAGATGCCGTTGCAGCGCCGCCTGCCCAAGGTCGGCTTCCGCTCGAAAATGCAGGCCGAATCACAGCAGGTGTTCCTGTACCAGATCGCGGGCCTGAAAAAAGACGTGATCGACCTTGCCGCGCTGCGTGAGGCCAAGCTTGTCGACGGCGGCGCCAAGCGCGTCAAGATCGTCAAGAGAGGCGAAATCGGCCGCGCGGTGAAGGTGTCCGGCATTCTGGCAACTGCGGGCGCGAAGGCGGCCATAGAAGCCGCCGGCGGTAGCGTGGAGTAAGCATCTTGGCTGCCGGCAAGACATCGTCCAACCCGCTGGCCCAGTTCGGCAAGATGACCGAGCTGCGTCAGCGCCTGCTGTTCCTGGTCGGGGCGTTGATCGTGTTCCGGCTGGGGTCGTTCATTCCGGTTCCGGGCGTCAACCCGGAAGCCATGACCCGGATGATCGAGCAGGGTGGTGGGTTGCTGAACATGTTCAACATGTTTTCGGGCGGCGCGCTGGCGCGCTTTTCGCTGTTTGCGTTGGGGGTGATTCCGTACATCTCGGCATCCATCGTGGTGCAGATGATGGGTTCGGTGTTGCCGAGCTGGCAGGCCCTGAAGAAGGAAGGCCAGTCCGGCCAGCGCATCATGACCAAGTACACCCGTTGGGGTACGGTCGGGCTATCGGCGTTTCAGGCGTTCGGCATCGCGATGGCGTTGCAGAAGGAAGGCATGTCGGGTGGTGTACCGATCGTGTACGACCCCGGTTTCGGTTTCATTTTTGCTTCGATCATCGGGCTAACCGCTGGCAGCATGTTCCTGATGTGGCTGGGTGAGCAGATGACCGAACGTGGCATCGGCAACGGCATCTCGCTGATCATCTTCGCGGGCATCGTCGCGGGCCTGCCGCAGGCCTTGACCCAGACGTTCACGATGGCCAGCAACGGAACATTGTCGCCGATCAAGGTGTTGCTGGTAGTGGTGATCGTGTTGGCCGTGACCGCGTTCTGCGTATTCATGGAAAGCGCGCAACGCCGCATCACCGTGAATTACGCGCGCCGCCAGGGGGGTGCCAACGCGTACATGAACCAGAGCTCGCACCTGCCGCTGAAGATCAACATGTCGGGCGTGATTCCGCCGATCTTCGCGTCGTCGCTGATTCTGTTTCCGGCCACGGCTTCGAGCTGGTTTTCCAACGCCAGCCACATGCACTGGCTGCAACGCCTGACCACCGCGCTGACGCCGGGCGAGCCGCCGTACATGATCCTGTACGCCGCGATGATCATCATTTTCGCGTTCTTCTACACCGCGATCGTGTTCAATTCGCAGGAAACGGCGGACAACCTCAAACGATCCGGCGCGCTGATTCCCGGCATGCGTCCGGGCAAGGCAACCGCTGACTATATCGATGCCGTGCTGACCCGGCTGACGGGCGCCGGCGCGGTGTACCTGGCTGCGGTGTGCCTGATTCCGACATTCATGCAGACCGAGTGGCACGTACCGTTCTATTTCGGCGGCACCTCGCTGCTGATCGTGGTGGTGGTCGCCATGGACTTCCGGGCGCAGGTTTCCGCGCACCTGGTTTCGCACCAATACGAAAGTTTGCTGAAGAAGGCCAATCTGCGGCGAAGTTGAGCGGTAAAGAGTGAAGTCGACCGCTGCGCCGCCTGTCAAGGGTAAAGGCAAAGAGTGAAGTCGGCCGCTGGTGCGGCCTGCAAAGGGCAAAGAGAAGAGATCGCAGGTTCCTCGCATCATTTTCCAGCGAGCGGCTTCACCCTTTGGAGCGAACGAAGTGAGCGAATTTCCTCTCCCGGACCGGGGCTTCCTACTGGCCCCAAAACTAGGCTATAATTAACAGTTTGCCGCATCAGTAACGTATTCAAGGTGGAGTAGCCACAGCATGGCACGTATCGCGGGCGTCAACCTGCCGGTCAACAAGCACATCTGGGTGGGGTTGCAGAGCATCTACGGCATCGGTCGTAGCCGTTCGCGCAAGATCTGCGTGGACGCGGGTATCAACCCCGCCACGCCCGTCAAGTCGTTGTCTGACGTTGACGTCGAGAATCTGCGTCGCGAAGTGGCGAAGGTCACTGTGGAAGGCGATCTGCGCCGCGAGGTCGGCATCAGCATCAAGCGGCTGATGGACCTCGGCACCTACCGCGGCCTGCGTCATCGCCGTGGCCTGCCGGCGCGTGGCCAGCGCACGCGCACCAACGCGCGCACCCGGAAGGGCCCACGCCGAGCCATCAAAAGATGAGCGGGTTGAAATTGACAGCTTCTGCTCACTCGCGACGTCCATGTGGTTCGCCCCCGGATCAAGTCCGGGGCAGGCTCTTCGGGTCGCCTGCGGCGTTCGGATCCGCAGTTCCTGCCGAGCCGGTCGTCCGCTCGCGCCCCGGCGTCGCGCAATCTGCCTTCACTCGTCGTGACGCTTTCAAATCGCTCATCGAACATTGAACTAGATTCATTGACGGATAATCCATGGACAAACCAGCCGGCAAATCGAAGAAGAAGACCAAGCGCGTCGTCGTTGACGGCGTTGCCCATGTCCAGGCGTCGTTCAACAACACCATCGTCACCATCACGGACAGCCAGGGCAATGCGTTGTCATGGGCGACCGCCGGGGGCGCGGGTTTTCGCGGCTCGCGCAAATCCACGCCGTTCGCGGCGCAGGTGGCGGCGGAGAAGGCCGGACGCGTGGCACTGGATTACGGCGTCAAATCGCTGGAAGTGCGCATCAAGGGCCCCGGTCCAGGCCGCGAGTCGGCGGTGCGTTCGTTGAATGCGCTTGGCTACAAGGTCACCAACATCATCGACGTCACGCCGATTCCGCACAACGGCTGCCGCCCGCCGAAGAAGCGGAGAGTTTGAATTTTGCGATCGTCCCGATCGCGTGAATCAAATATGGCCTTGAAGCCGCCAACCATGGCCAAGAGTTCCACGGCCTGACTAATCGGAAAACCTATGGCACGTTACCTTGGTCCCACCTGCAAGCTGGCTCGTCGCGAGGGTTATGACCTGTCGCTGAAGAGTCCCGCGCGCGCGATCGACTCCAAATGCAAGTTCGACAACAAGCCGGGGCAGCACGGCGTCGGTACCCGGCGCTCGCGTCCGTCCGATTATGCGGTGCAGTTGCGCGAAAAGCAGAAGGTCAAACGCATTTACGGCGTGCTCGAGCGCCAGTTCGGCAACTACTACAAGAAAGCCACCCAACTCAAAGGCAACACCGGCGAGAACCTGTTGCGCATGCTGGAAGCCCGCCTTGACAACGTGGTTTATCGCATGGGTTTTGCGGTAACCCGCGCGCAGGCACGCCAGTTGGTGGCGCACAAGGCGATCCTGGTCAACGGCAAGAAGGCCAACGTGCCGTCGTTGGCGATCCGCCCCGGAGACGAGATCAAGCTCACCGAGCGCGCGCAGAAGCAGTTGCGCGTGCAGGAGGCTCTCAAGGTGTCCGACAGCATGGATCTGCGTCCCGGCTGGATGGAAGTCGATGCCGGGAACGCGGCTGGCGTGTTCAAGGCGATGCCCGATCGCGCCGACCTGCCCAGCGACATCAACGAGGCGCTGATCGTCGAGTTGTATTCGAAGTAACGCGTCGCAGTCGGCGCGGCAAGGCCCCACGGCCGTTGCCGGCGCCACCGACGCAAGCCGGACGGCGGGGCCGTTCCGGCGTTGCACCATCGGAGCCCGAATCCTGCGCGGCTCCACCTGTGATATTCCGGAGTAGCCCATGGCAGTCCCTTCCACCCAGGTCTTGCGTCCGCGTGGTCTCAAAGTCGAACCCGTCGGACCCAATCACGCGCGCGTCGTCGTCGAGCCGCTGGAGCGCGGCTACGGGCACACCCTCGGCAACGCACTGCGGCGTGTGCTGCTGTCCTCCATTTCCGGCGCCGCCATCGTCGAGGCCGAAATCGAAGGCGTGCTGCACGAATACACCACGCTGGAAGGTTTGCAGGAAGACGTGATCGACGTGCTGTTGAATCTGAAGGGCGTCGCGATCCGTCTGAATGGCGCCGACGAAGCGAATCTGACCCTTTCCAAGAAGGGCAAGAGTGTGGTGACCGCCGGTGACATCACCACCGATCACACGGTGGAAATCGTCAACCCCGAACACGTTATCTGCCACCTGACCAAGGACGTCGCGCTCAACATGCGGCTCAAGGCGCGGCGTGGCATCGGTTACCAGCCGGCGATCAGCCGCGCGAATTCCGAGGAGGAAGCGCGCCCGATCGGTCGTCTGCAGATCGACGCTTCGTTCTGCCCGGTGCGCCGCGTCGCGTATTCGGTGGATGCCGCGCGCGTCGAACAGCGCACCAACCTCGACAAGCTGGTGCTGGATGTCGAGACCAACGGCACCGTCGCGGTCGACGAAGCCGTGCGTCAGGCTGCGCAAACCCTGCACGAGCAGTTGTCGGTGTTCGGCGATTTCAAGAGCCGCGAAGCGACCGAATCCGAGCAGGACAAGACCGGCATTCCGCCGCTGCTGCTGCGTCCGATCGACGACCTGGAGCTCACCGTGCGTTCGGCCAATTGCCTCAAGGCAGAAAGCATCTACTACATCGGTGACTTGGTGCAGAAGACCGAAGTCGAGCTGCTGAAAACCCCGAACCTCGGCAAGAAGTCGCTGACAGAAATCAAGGACGTGCTCGGCGCCAAGGGCCTCGCGCTCGGCACCAAGCTCGAAAACTGGCCACCGGCGGGGGTTTCCAGCGGCATGCAATTGGGGTGAGCGGTCGAATTCGCATTGGCCATCAATCCGTAAAAGACTCGTCATTCCGGGGCATCGCCTGCTTCATCGGCGATGAACCCGGAATCCATTGCTGTTCGATCGGAGGATCAAGGAAGCTGGATTCCGGGTTCCGTCCGCAAACGGCGCGGGCGGCCCCGGAATGACAAGAGTGTAGGGTGCTGGTCCCAGCGGGCTCAGCGCACTCAAAAGCGGGTAACCGTGGGACTCCGGACACAGGCGCCGGCTTCCCATAACGATAAAGAGAGACTCACCATGCGCCACCTCAAATCCGGACGCAAATTCAACCGGACCAGCGCCCATCGCGAGGCCATGTACAAGAACATGGCC
>JBOHYV010000143.1:0-6246 GCA_050738135.1 Rhodanobacteraceae bacterium
CCGTGGCCGGCCATCAAGGCGCCGGTGGCGGTATGAATGAAGAGCCATCCCCCTCGTCGCGCTTCGCGCGCGTTCGCATTCGCTCCGCCCTTCCTGCGGAAGGGGGAGGAAACACACCCCCTTCCGAAGGAAGCGGCTCGCCACGGCGCGCGGGCTGTTCACCACCTTCCGAAGGAAGGGGGTCGCCGCGAAGCGGCGGGGGGATGTCGTTGCGAAGCGGCAGGGTTGATCGTCCATGATCACCCTCATCGCCGCGCTCGATCGCACCCGCGCAATCGGCCGGGCCGGTGCGATGCCTTGGCGCCTGCCCGACGACTTGAAGCGTTTCAAGACACTCACCCTGGGCAGGCCGGTGTTGATGGGGCGCAAGACCGCGCTTGCGATCGGCCGTCCGCTACCGGGGCGGACGAACCTGGTGTTGACCCGTGCGCCGGCTGCGCCCTTCGAAGGCCAAGTCGTGGTGCATTCGCTGCAGGAAGCGATCGTGCGCGCCGAGGGCAATGAGTTGATGGTGATTGGCGGCGGCGAAGTCTATGCCCTGGCGCTGCCGTATACCACGCGCCTCCATTTGACCGAAGTTGATACCTCGACATCCGATGCGGACACGTTCTTTCCGGTGTTCGATGCACGCGACTGGCATGAAGTTGCGCGCTTGCATCATGCTGCCGACACCAGGCACGCGTTCGCGTTCGACTTCGTGGATTACGAGCGCGTGCATGATCGCGCGGTTGGAACCCCTCTCCCCCCGGGAGAGGCGGCGCGCAGCGCCGAGCGCGCAGCGCTGGGGTGAGGGTACGAACCTTGCGCAATGTTCCGGACCCTCACCCGGCCGTCGGCCACTCTCTCCCGGAGCGAGAGGGAAAAGCTCTAGAAGTTGCCGCGGGCATCCTGGCCGACGCGCAGGGTCGCGTATTGCTGATGCAACGCCGGCCGGGCAAACACCTCGCCGGCCTTTGGGAATTCCCGGGCGGAAAGCTCGAACCCGGCGAAAGCGTCGAACAAGCGTTGGTCCGCGAATTGGACGAGGAACTTGGCGTCGAGGTGAGCGCGTCGGCGCCGCTGATTTCTCTGCCATGGCATTACCCTGAAAAGTCGGTTCGACTGCACGCACTGCGGGTCACCGCATGGCGCGGCGAGCCGCGGGCAAAAGAAGGCCACCCGCTGCGCTGGGTTCGCCTGTGCGACATGGATGTGGCCGCAATGCCGCCGGCGGATGCACCGATCCTGACGGCGTTGCGGCTGCCGCCGTTTTACGTCATTGCCGGGAGTCAAGGGATTCCGAAATTGGCCCCGAACGTTCGGCCGGGTGGTTCACCCCCTCACCCCAGCCCTCTCCCCCATGCTGTCCATGGGGGAGAGGGTCGGGGTGAGGGGACAGGTGCCGCAAACGCGCTGTGGCAGTTGCGCATGCCGGAAGCGTCACGCGATGAGGTAAAGCAAGTCGCGCTTCGTGCACTGGCGCTTGATCCGGACCTGCGCAGATCGCTGTTGATCAATCATGACTTCGAGCTCGCGCGCGAACTGGGAGTGGGCGTGCATCTCAAGGCCGCGCAGTTGCGCGAGCTGCGCGAACGGCCGCTGCCCGCTGATGCGTGGACAGGCGCGTCATGTCACGACGCGGAAGAACTGGAATTCGCCGCAAGAGTGGGCGCGGATTTCGCGACGCTTTCCCCCGTGAACACCACCGCCTCGCACCCTGAGGCGGAACCACTGGGCTGGGAACGTTTCGCCCGACTCGTGGCCGACGCGCGTTTGCCGGTGTACGCACTCGGAGGTGTCGGGCCGGATGATCTCGAGCGCGCGCGCGCCGCGGGCGCGCAGGGTGTCGCGGGTATTCGCGCGTTTCTCCAGCTCGCCCCCTTCGGAACGAAGGGGGTCGCGCGCGTTGCGCGCGGGGGGATGTGATCCACCGAAGCAAAAAGCCAACCTCGATCCCCTTTTCTCTGGACGGGGGAAGACAAGCACACTTCGCGGCTGCTCCAGGCCCCACGCGATTGCGGTGGCGGCATCGCGCGCGACCGCGGTTTTACGCTGCCGCCGCCAATTCCAGGTAGCGCGCATGCAACTTCGCAACCTGCGCATCGAGCGCTGCTTCTTTACCATCGTTGACGATGACATCGTCGGCGATCGCAAGCCGCTGCTCGCGCGTCGCCTGCGCGGCGAGCATCTGCCCGGCGTGCTCCCGGGTAATGCCGTCGCGTTGCGTCAGGCGAACGACCTGCAACGCTTCCGGCGCGTCCACCGTCAGCACCCGGTCGACCCAGCGGTAGTCTTCCCTGTTCTCGGCGAGCAGGGGGATCGCGAGCATGCAATAGGGCCCGCGGTCCATCCCGACCCGCCGTCTCAGCCACGCATTTACGCGCGGATGAATGATCCCTTCCAGGCGCTTGCGCGCGGCGGAATCGGCGAACACGTGCTCGCGCACCGCGCGACGGTCGAGCGAACCGTCGGCGTTCAGCACTTTCGTGCCGAACACGAATTCGATTTCGGCGAGCGCGGCCTGTCCCGGTGCGACCACTTCACGCGCCGCGACATCGGCATCGTACACACGCACGCCCATTGCTTCGAAGCGACGTGCGACTTCGCTTTTGCCTGAGGCCACGCCGCCGGTCAGCGCGACGACGTAGCGTCGGGTGGCAGGTTGCCGCTTCGGGCGCGAAACGGGGTCAGAGTCACTTTTCATTTCGGCTTGCCCCATCATGCGGATCAGGCAAAAAGCGACTTTGACCCCCTTTCAGGTCGGGCAACACGCGCTCGCAATCGTCCGGTTTGATGCGCGCGGCATCGAAATCGATGTGACGCGTCTGTGCGACCCAGCGGGTGTGGTAGTGCCATTGGCGGCTGAACAAGCTCCAACTCTCGTCGTGGGTCGGAAAGGTGATGCCCGCCACGTCGATCAGGGATTCGAAGGTGTCGGCGGAAAGCGTGCGCTTGTCGGCATGGGCGCGCAAGTTTGCGACGCGCTGCGGGAAGTCATGCACATAGGCATCGGAGTACCAGAACAGCGCGGGAATCTCGTATTCGGGCACCGTGCCGACGCCATGGCCTTCCTTGTCGCAAGTTGCGGTCGGAATCAATTCGCCATGGTCGGATTCGAACCAAAGGGCCGTGACGGCGCCGCTCGATTTCAGCACGTTGATGACTTCGGCCAACACGTGATCGGTGTAAAGAATGCTGTTGTCGTAACTGTTGCGTACGCGCTCGATCCGCGTGCCTTCGCCCGGCGGCGAGACCTGGGTCGGTTTCCAGTGCTGGAACGATTTCGGGTAGCGGTAATCGTATTTCACGTGACTGCCCATCATGTGCAGCACGATGAAAAGATCGTGGTCGGATGCGTGCAAGGCATCCTTCAATGGCTGGATCAGATCACCGTCGTAGCTGCCGGGTGCGGTCCACGATGCGTGGTTCAACCATTTGACGTGCCCGGCTTCGTAGGCGTACATCGACACCGGCGAATCGAATTCGCCGATCGCCTGTTGGTTGGAAATCCAGTACGTTTCGTAACCCGCTTCGGCCATCGCGCGCAGGATCGATGCTTCGTGCCACGGTGCGTTCCAGGCCATGTCCGGCTTGCGTCGGGTCAGGATCATCGGAATTGCCGCGATCGATTCCGGCCAGGTGGTGATGAAGCGCTTCAGCGGGACCAGGTTCTTCAGCTTCGACAGCTCCGGATTGGTTGGACGGTCGTAGCCGAACAGTTGCCAGTTCGCGCGACGGCTGCTTTCGCCGATCACCAGCACATAGACCTGGCGCCGGTGCAACGGCGGTCCCACCCGGCGCGCGTGGAAGCGGAACGACTTGAACTTCGCTGCTTCGGCGCGCATCTGGCTCCACTCCCCGCGGTACTCGACCACGCGCGGAATCACGCCGAACGGAAAACCATCCTTGATGTGGCCGGCGTAATCCCGAAGCGGAGCCGGCGCCGATGCCGACTCCGATTTTTCCGGGGTTTGATGGCGGGTGGTTGCAAATCCGAGTCCCAGCGGCACCAGCATCGCCAGGATCCCGGCGCACAGGAATCCGGTCCGGGTGTAGCCACGCCAGCGCAGCTGCGCGCGCCAGCTCCACCACGCCGCCAGCAGCGCCACCGCGAACCCCGCCAGCAGGGCGAGCACGATCGGAATCAGCAGGTACCCGAAATATTCCCGCGTCTCCAGCGGATTGGTCGCCATGAGGGTGGCGATGATCTGCGCGGAGGTCGGGTGGTGATACTGCCAAATGTAGAAGGTTTCCAGTGGCGCCAGCAGTGCGAACGGCGCCAGCAGCAGACAAGCCAGCCAAGGCACGCGGCCCAGCAACGCGAACAGTATTGCCAGCATCGCCAGCGGCAACACGAGCGCAGCGAGCCAGACCACGGGCGCCATGTCGTGCGTCAACCAGACGAGGTTCGGCAACAGCAGCAGCGCGATCAGTAAAGCGATTGCGCCAAGCGCCAGAAAACCGGGGTCAGAGTGCCTTTTCGAACCCAACCGTCTCATTTGCCTTCACCGTACGAGAAAAGGCACTCTGACCCCGGTTTCCGGGAATTGCACTCTGACCCCGGTTTTCATCGCAGGCCGGTCAGGTGTGCGTATGCCGAAAATATCTGATCGCCCGCGATCAGCCAGATCCACATTGCGATGGCCAGGAACGGTCCGAACGCGAAAGGTATCGAACGATCCTGCCCGCGGATGCCCAGCAGCGCGAGACCGATGATCGCACCCGACAGCGCGGCGATGATGATGACGGGAAGCAGCGCGGCATAACCCATCCACGCGCCAGCCACGGCGAACAGTTTGAAATCCCCGTGACCCATGCCTTCCTTGCCGGTGGCGAGTTTGAACAACCAGTACACCGACCATAACGCGAGGTAGCCGACCGCCGCGCCAATGATTGCCGCGCGCGTCCCGACGAACAGCGGCGCCAGCGAAAGAAGCAATCCCAGCCACAGCAGCGGCAAGGTGAGCGAGTCGGGCAGCAGCTGGGTACGAAAGTCGATGCCGGCGGCTGCGATCAATGTCCACGTGAACACCAGCCCGGCTGCGGCTTGCCACGTCGCGCCGAAATGCCACACCACGATCGCACTGGCGATCCCGGCCAGCAATTCCACCAGCGGATATTGCATCGAGATCGGTGCCTTGCAGTAGCGGCAACGACCGCCCAGCAACAGCCACGACAGCAGCGGAATGTTGTCCCAGGGCGCCAGCGGATGCTTGCAATGTGGGCAGTGCGAGCCCTTGCGCACGATGTCCGGCGGGGCAGGTTCATCGTCTTCGGCCAAACCCAGCGTGAGACGAGCGTCGCGCTTCCAGAGATATTCCATCCGCGCCGGCAGCCGCAGGATCACCACGTTGAGGAAGCTGCCGACGATCAATCCGAGCACGCCGGCGACGGCGATCCAGAAGGGGAGGGGAAGGTCGAATGGCTGAAATGCGGTCAGTTGCATTCGTCTGGAAGAATGGCGGCGAGCGGGCAGATGCGCGGCGAAGGCGATCCCATGGAACCCTCTCCTCCAAACGGCTGCATCGTTTGGGGGAGAGGGCAGGGTGAGGGGGGAATTCCCCGCAAATGCGGGAGGCTTCGGGTGCGTGTAGTGCCTCCCCCCTCACCCCAACCCTCTCCCCCGAACAGAAACCTTCGGGGGAGAGGGAGAGGTATTGAGCGATTCAGAGTGCTACGCGAGAGCAGGTCCACCGCAGGCGTTGTCAGAACGTGCCGGCCAGCTTGAAGATCGGCAAGTACAGCGCGACCACCATGCCGCCGACCAGGATGCCGATGATCACCATGATCAGGGGCTCCAGCAGAGTCGAAAGGGTGTCCACGGCGTTGCCGACTTCTTCCTCGAAGAAGTCGGCAACCTTGAACAGCATCTTGTCCAGCGCGCCGGATTCCTCGCCGATCGACACCATCTGGGTGACCATGTTGGGAAACAGGTTGGTTTGTGCCATCGCCAAGTGCAACTGGTGGCCGACCGCGACGTCGTCGCGCATGCGCCGGATGGCTTGCCCGTACACCACGCTGCCGGTGGCGCCGGCCACCGAATCCAGCGCTTCGACCAGCGGCACGCCGGCGCGGAAGGTGACGCCGAGGGTGCGCGCAAACCGCGCGACCGCCGACTGGCGCAGGATGTTGCCGATGACCGGAAGCTTCAGCGACATCCGGTCCACGGTGTGCGCCATTTTCTCCGAGCGTTTGTAGGCCATCACGATGGCGACGATCGCGCCGACCAGGACCACGATGAACAGCAACCAGTAGTGCTGCATGAAG
>JBOHYV010000144.1:0-6234 GCA_050738135.1 Rhodanobacteraceae bacterium
ATGCGACCGAGCCCAACGCTCAATGAGGCGTTGCAGGCGCTGCGCGAATCCGTGTAGCCAGGCGATCGGGTTCGTTCAAGGCACGTTCGCTCGAGTTTTGTCGTCATTCCGGGTTCCGGCCGCCGGCGGCGCGGGCGGCGCAGGCATGACGATGAACTCTATTGATGCCCGCTGTTCATCGTTCGACTGGGCTGTCGCGCAGGGAGCGCGCTGCCGCTCCCACCGGACCGAAGCGTGCCTGCGGGTAAAACCTGCGTTATCGTGGCGGCGCATTTGCGCGCGCCTTCGCGAGTTGCTTGGTTGCCATGCCCCGACCCCTTCGCACGTATCTGACGGCTGCCTTGAGCTCACCGGTCACCCCGATCTGGTTGGTGATTTTTTTGCTGCCGTTCGGGCGGTCGAGTGAACTTGGCACGCTGATTTGCCTGCTTGGCGCGATCATCCTGTTCGTGCGCGATCGCCGTGCATTGACCGGTCATCCGGGCGCGCAGCTGTTGCTGTGGTTGTGGGCAGCCTATTTTCTGGCGGCCCTGATCTCGGCCGTTGACGCGATCGATCCCGCGCGCAGTTGGACCAATGTGGCGGCGTACCTGCGTTTTGCGCCATTCGGGGTGTATGTGTGCTTCGCGGTGCGACGCGAATCGCGTTTCAACGCGCTGTGCCTTGCCACCGGTATCGTGGTGGCGTTGTGGGCGCTGGATGCCTGGGTGCAGACGCTGACGGGTTACAGTCTCGGCGGGGCTGCACAAGTGCAAAGGATTTCCGGCATCTTCGGCGCGGACAACCTGAAGCTCGGACCGGTGCTGGCCTCGCTGTCGCCATTCGTGCTGTGGCTTGCACGTAGGTACCTGGGCCGCGGGGGATTGATCGTCGCGATGCTGTTCATGCTCGGACCGATCCTGCTGGCGGGTTCGCGCGCAGCATGGATCACCTACGGGATATGCTTGCTCGCATTCTTCTGGATCGACGCGCGCAGCGTACCGCGATTCGTCGGGTGGATCCTGGGCGCATGCGTGGTGGTGGCCGTGGCAATGGGGATCGCGTGGAAGACGTCGCCGCGCTTCGATGCGCGCATGGATCGCACACTGACTGCGCTGCACGACACCCGTCACGCGGTGAATTACGCGCTCAGTGGCCGCATCGATATCTGGCGCGTCACAGTGGACATGATCGCGGCGCACCCGGTCAACGGTGTCGGGGTGCGCGATTTCCGGCAAGCCTATCCGCAGTACGCACCGCCCGGTGATCATTTCGTCACTGTCGAAGCCTGTGGTACGGGTGAGGGCGCGTGTCATCCGCACCAGATCGTGCTGGAGGTCTTGAGCAACACCGGTGCGATCGGTCTGGCGTTGTGGCTGGCCGGCGTGGCATGGGCGTTGCGGGCGTGGCGGAAAGTTGGTCCCGATGCGCGCCGACGCGCATTTCCGGCGACGGTTGCGCTGGCGGTGACCGTGTTCCCGCTGAATACCCATCTTGCATTTTATTCCGCATGGTGGGGATTGCTGTTCTGGTGGCTGCTGGCGTTGTGGTGCGCCGCGTTGTACGCGGACGTGCCCGATTCGGCGCCGGTCGTGATGCCTCACATGCGGATGCGCGGACGGAGCGACATGCATGGCGCGTGAAAAAGTTTCGCTGGTGATCATTACTTTCAACAACGCAGACACGCTGGAACCGTGTCTGGCCGCGGCGGATTTCGCGGATGAAATCGTGGTGCTGGATTCGGGTTCGACCGACACCTCGGTGGACATTGCCCGTCGCCATGGCGCACGAGTCGCCACGCACCCGTTCGACGACTACGGCCCGCAGAAGCAGCGCGCGATCGACATGGCGCGCCACGACTGGATCTTGAACCTCGACGCCGACGAGATCCTCTCGCCCGGCACGCGGGAGGTGATCGAGCGTGCGCTGGAAAACCCTCGGGCCAACGGTTTTCGTCTGCCGCGCCGCGAGCGCATGTTCTGGAGCGTGCAGCATCCGTGGAGCCATCGCAACGGGCACCTGCGGCTGTTCGACCGCAGGTGCGGGGGCATGAATCAGGTGCCGGTCCACGCCGCCGTGGAAGTGGACGGTCCGGTGCAAACACTCAAAGACGCCGATTTCGTCAACATGGGCGACGATGACATCGCCGCGCGCGTCGCCAAGATCAACCGTTACTCGTCCGGCATGGTTGCCGACAAGCTGGCTCGCAGACAGCGCTTCAGCGGACCCATGATGCTGGTGTACCCACCGATCTTTTTCGTGCGCCAATATGTGTTCAAGCGCTATTTCCTGTCCGGCTGGGCGGGTTTCATCGCCAGCGTGCTGGGCGCGCAGTACGTGTTCCTGAAGTATGCGAAGTTGCACGAGGCGAGAAAAGCCGGGACTCGGGACTCGGGACTCGGGACCCGGACAAGTCAAAAGCCGTAAACGGAGCGGTGCGGCCCTTCGGGTGCCCAATTGGCAGCCGCAGGCCGAGGACGGGCACGCTGTAGCGGAGAAGTGAATAACTGCTGTTCAGGCATTTCCCGAGTCCCGAGTCCCGAGTCCCGAGTCCCGTCCGTAAACCGGCGGCAGCCCCGCCGGTCGCGTCTTGAAGCGTTTGTGCGCCCACAGGTATTGCGCCGGCGCTTCAAGCACCATCCGTTCGATGGCCGCATTGACGCGCGTGGTGTCGGCGACAACGTCGCCACTGGGGAAATCTTCGAGCGGCGCTTCCAGCCGCAGCGCGTAGCCGCCATCCGGCGTGCGGCGATGGAAGAACGGCATCACCGCCGCGCCCGAAAGGCGAGCCAGATGATGCGTCGCGGTGATCGTCGAAGCCGGATTGCCGAAGAACGGCGCGAATACCGCGCCCTTGCCGCGCATGTCCTGGTCCGGCGCGTACCACACGGTGCCGCCGTGCTTCAGGTATTTCACGGTGGCGCGCAACTGATCCTTGTCGAACATCGTCTCGGCGTAACGCAGTCGCGCGCGCAGCACCATGTATTCGAATACCTCCGAGTCCATGCGCCGGTACATGCCGGCGATGCGGATCTGGCGCGAGATCAAGCGTGCGCAGAGTTCCAGATGCGAGAAGTGCCCGCCCACCAGCAGTACGCCATGGCCTGCGGCACGGGCGTTTTCGAGACGATCGAGCCCTTCGATACTCACTTCCAGATGCGCAAGCTTGCGGTCGGATGCGAACCAGCCGAGCGCAAATTCGCCCAGCATCCGCCCCATTTCGCGGGTCGCTTCGCGGCGCAACAGGTCGCGTTGTCGCGCATCAAGGGTCGGGAAGCACACTTCGAGATTGCGCGCGATCACCCGGCGCCGCGTGCCCAGCACGGGCGAGGCTGCCGCGCTGAAGGCCGCGCCCAGCGCAAGGATCCAGCGGATCGGCAGCCATGCGACCATGCGGATGCAACCGACACCGAGCCACGCGGGCCAGTGGCGCGGCGCGAGCAGCTTGCGCGGAAATGGGGGTGAGGCGGGCATGGAGGGCGATGATAGCAATGGGTGTCGTTCACTCCCTTCGTTCGCGAAGGGGGTCGCGCGCAGCCCGGGGATGTTATCGCGCGGCGAAGCGTGACCAGAGCACATTCCCCTCTCGCGCTACGCGCGCGTTCGCTGCGCTCCGCCCTTCCTGCGGAAGGGGGAAGTCGGTCATCCCAGCATCGCCGCGATCTTCGCCAATTGCTCCGCGGCGACTTCGCGACGGACCTGAGCGTCGGCTTCGGGATCGGCGCCGTCGCGATGCAGATCGGCGGCAGGCAGTTCATCCAGAAAACGGCTTGGCTTCTGCTTGAAAACCTGCCCGTAACGCCGGCCTTGCACGCTGTAGGAGAGGTGCAGCAACTCCTTGGCCCGGGTGATGCCGACATACAACAGCCGGCGCTCCTCATCCAACCGGCCCTCGTCGATTGCGCCCTCGTGCGGCAACGTACCGTCCGCGCAGCCGACGATGTGCACCGAGCGGAATTCTAGGCCCTTGGCCGCGTGCAGGGTCATCATGCGCACCGCATCGCCGCCGTCGTCCCCGGCGTGGCTCAGCAGTGCGAGCTGCGCGGCCAGATCGCCCGCGCGCGCCTTGCCCGAATCCATCGCGCGGAACCAGCCTGTCAACTCGTGCACGTTGTCGAGTCTGCGTTTCTGCAGCACGAGGTTGTGCGATGCGTGCGCGAGGTGTTCCGTGTAACGCGTACGCGCCAGGACTTCCTCGACAAGATCCGCCGCGGTGGCCTGTCGCGCGCATTGCGCCAGTGCATCGACCAGATTGACGAACCCCGCCAGGGCCGCCGCGGGTCGGGTCGAAAGTTGCTGCAGGGCAGCCGGGCTGTGCGCCGCGCGCAGCATGGAAAGGTGTCTCGTCTGCGCGAATTCACCCAGCTTCTCCAGTGTGGTTGCGCCGATCTCCCGACGCGGCACGTTGACCACGCGCAGGAACGCCGCATCATCGTCGGGGTTGGCTGCAAGGCGCAAATAGGCCAGTACATCCTTCACTTCGGCGCGGTCGAGGAAACCCGATGCGCCGGTGAGGTGATACGGGATGCGGTTCAACTGGAATGCCTTTTCAAGCGGTCGCGCCTGATGGTTGCCGCGGTACAGCACCGCGTAATCGGACCAAGCCAGTTTGTGCCTGTCGCGCAGGTACATCAGTTGCGAGGCCACGCGTTCGGCCTCGTGCCCGGCATCCCGACATTCCAGCACGCGGATGCGCTCGCCGTCGGCGTGTGCGCTCCACAGTTGCTTGGGGTGAACGTGCGGGTTGTTCGCGATCAGCGCATTGGCGGCGCGCAGCACCCGCTGGGCGCAGCGGTAGTTCTGCTCCAGCTTGACCACCCGCAGCTTCGGGTAATCGGCGGCCAGCCTGGCGAGATTGCCGGGATCGGCGCCGCGCCATGCATAGATGGATTGGTCGTCATCGCCGACGCAAGTGAACGCGCCGCGTTCACCTGTCAGCAGTTTCAGGAACGCATACTGCGCCGCGTTGGTGTCCTGGCATTCGTCCACCAGCAGGTAACGGACGCGTTCGCGCCATGCCAGACGCGCTTCCTCGTGCTGCTGCAGTACCGCGACCGGTAGCCGGATCAAGTCGTCGAAGTCCACCGCGTTGAACGCGGCGAGCCGCTTCTGGTATGCGGCGTAAATCCGGGCGGCTTCCAGTTCGCGCGGCGCGCGGGCCGCGTCGAGCGCAGCTTCGGGCGTCGTGGCGTCACCCTTCAGGCGCGACAGCAGCGAGCGCAACCGAAACAACTGATCGGGTTTCGCGGACGCCCCCGCGAGCTCCTTCACCAGACCCGCGCTGTCGTCGGCATCCAGCACTGAAAACCTGCGGCGCAATCCGGCACGTGCGTGCTCGATCTGCAGAAACCTGAGACCGAGCGCGTGAAACGTGCACACGCTCAATGCGGCGGCTGCCTCGCGCTTCACGCGCTTCGCCACCCGTTCGCGCATCTCGCGCGCCGCCTTGTTGGTGAACGTGATCGCGGCGACCTTTTCAGGCGGCACAAGGCCACGTTCGATCAGGTGCGCAATTTTCTCGGTGATCACGCGGGTCTTGCCCGAGCCCGCGCCGGCCAGCACCAGCAGGGGGCCGCTCACGTACTCGACGGCGGCGCGTTGTCGGGGGTTGAGCATGGGTGCGATCCGCAGTTGTTCGATTCTTGAGGAAGCGCTCTCGTGCACTTTCTCGATGCGCCGAGTCCGGTACGTGCCCGGACTCGGCTTTGCCGGATCAAACACTTGAGGTGCTTGATCCGCGTGGCCTTCCATCGCCAGCCTCGACAGATATTCCCAACGCCCTGCCGAGCCGACGATGTTAACGTGTCGTGTCTTGCAACTGCTTGCGTTGCATCTCCATTGCCGAGGGGTTCACTCCATGTCCGAATCCGACTGGTCGCGCCCGCACTGGAGTCGCGGCGAGGCGAAGGCGATGTTGCTGTATTTCGTGTTCGGTGCATTCGTCCGGGAATTGCAACTGGACTTGTCCGCGCGCGGCGGCAATGGGTTGCCTCAGGGTGTCGAGATGCAACGCATTCCCAAGGCCACGCTGGCGCACTGGGAAGGCCATCCGTTGCGCGGCGCGCTGGGCGAGATCCTGCGCGAAGGCAACCCGGCGGCCTTCGCCGCGGCCCGCAAGGCGCCCGAATGCCTGGTGCTGCGCGGCGAGCTGGCCGATGCCGATTCGCTCGCATACCTGCGCGATACGCTGGGCGTGGTCGCGGCATTGCTGGAGACAGGCGGCGTCGCGGTGGTGGACCCGCAAATCCTGGAAAT
>JBOHYV010000145.1:0-6230 GCA_050738135.1 Rhodanobacteraceae bacterium
CATCGCCGAATGCCTCGACGGGCACGAGGGTCCGGTGGTGGCGGCGACCGAGTATGTACGTGGCGTCGCCGACCAGGTGCGCGCCTTCATTCCGGGTGGCCGCCGCTACATCGTTCTGGGAGCCGACGGCTATGGCCGCAGCGATACCCGCGAGGCCTTGCGTGCATTCTTCGAAGTGGACGAGTACTGGATCGCACATGCGGCGATCAACGCGTTGGCGGAGGCTGGCGTATTGAGCACCATGGATGTCGAACGCGCGATCAAGATCTGGAACCTCGACCCCGGCAAACCGAACCCGCTGACGGTATGACGGCGCGCGCCATCGGGCCGGCGTTTCTGCGTGGTGCCCGTACAACGAGCCGACCGGCCGAACCACGCGAACCGTTGGGACCTGGGCGGGTTGGCCGCACAGCGGCATAACCCGCCGATGTGGCCAGCGCAAGATCAGGTCGGGCTTCGCAGGCTCCCTCCAACGGACGCATGCTGCACCGCTGCTTGCCTGCAACTCCACGGCACCCGCACGACCGGGACGCGCCGTGGCTTGCGGGCCCGCAATCCGCTATACTGCGCGCAGTTTGACGCGCCGTAAGCCGAACTTCCCTGGTGGATCACCGCCGCCGCAGAGCTGAAAAGTTCCGCGCCGCCCGGCCCCTCGCCACTCGCCCGTCGCGCACACACGGTCGCCGCAATCGCGACGTCCGCACATTGTTTCACTTGCCTGCAGCGCGGTTCATGGGAACGCTCCGGGTTACTCGAGGAGTGTTCCATCGTGACGTTCGAATCACTCGGGCTTGCGCCCGCGTTGCTGCGTGCCCTTTCCGAACAGGGCCACGCCACCCCCACCCCGATCCAGGCCGCGGCGATCCCGCTGATTCTGGAGGGCCATGACCTGCTGGCCGGCGCCCAGACCGGTACCGGCAAGACCGCCGCGTTCGCGCTGCCGCTGCTGCAGAAACTCGGCGTCGATCAGGTCGCGCACAACCACAAACAGCTGCGCAACCCGCGCGCGCTGATCCTGACCCCGACCCGCGAACTCGCGGCGCAGGTGCACGACAGCCTGCGCGCCTACGGCAAGCACCTGCGCATGCATACGGCGGCGGTCTTCGGCGGCGTCGGCATGGGCGGCCAGATCCAGACGCTTCGCCGCGGCCCCGACATCATCGTGGCCACGCCCGGCCGCCTGATCGACCACATGGATCGCCGCAACGTCGATCTGTCGTGCATCGACACGCTGGTGCTGGACGAGGCCGACCGGATGCTCGACATGGGTTTTGCGCCGGCGCTGAAGAAGATCCTTGGCGCATTGCCGAAGCAGCGCCGGCAGACGTTGCTGTTCTCGGCGACGCTGGCACCGGAGGTCAAAGCCTTGGCCGCCCGGTTCATGCACGACCCGCGCGAAGTGCAAATGGCGCAACCGAACGCAGTCGCGGTCGGCGTCAGTCATCGCGTGCACCCGGTCGATGCCGACAAAAAACGTGATTTGCTGCTGCACCTGCTGGCCGCCGACAGTCGGCGGCAGACCCTGGTATTTGCGCGCACCAAGCACGGCTCGGACAAGCTGTGCAAATACCTGGACCAGCACGGCTTCCGCGTCGCCGCGATCCACGGCAACAAGAGCCAGGGCCAGCGCACCCGCGCGCTTGCCGACTTCAAGAACGGCAAGATCACCATACTGGTCGCCACCGACATCGCCGCGCGTGGTCTCGACATCGCGCAACTGCCCGCGGTCGTCAACTACGACCTGCCGATGGTGGCGCAGGATTACGTCCATCGCATCGGCCGCACCGGCCGCGCCGGCGCGGAGGGCCTGGCGCTGTCGCTGGTCAGCCGCGAGGAAGAAGGCTTGCTGCGCGACATCCGCCGCTTGCTGAAGCAGGATCTCGCGGTCGAAAGCGTGCCCGAGTTTGCGCCCGCTTGGGCGTTGCGGCTGGACGGCCCCGCGACGGCGGCTCGCAAACCGGCACGCGGCAACAAACAACCCGCCAAGCCAAACCACGCGCGCCGACCGCACGTGCCACGTGGCAACAGCGAGCACGCCGCCGGCAACAAGCGTCGCAGCAAATGGAGCGGCAACGCGAATTCACGCAACGCCCGGGGGTCTGGGCGGTAGAAATCCGGGCCGCGTAGCCCGGATGCAGCGAAGCGGAATCCGGGTTTCCTCCAGACTGGATCCCGGATTGCGGCGCTGCGCGCCTTCATCCGGGCTACACCCAGTCGCGCGGCTTGAGGTATTCGGCAATCCGCGCCTCGGCGCTATCGGGTTCGGGCATGTAGCCGTATTCGTAGCGGACCCGCGGCGGCAGTGACATCAGGATGGATTCGGTGCGGCCGCCGGATTGCAGCCCGAACAGGGTGCCGCGGTCGTAGACCAGGTTGAACTCGACGTAACGGCCGCGTCGGTACAGCTGGAATTCGCGTTCGCGTTCGCCGTATTGCACATCCTTGCGGCGCTCGACAATCGGGAGATACGCGTCGAGGAAACCATTGCCGACGGCCTGCATGAACGCGAAGCAGCGCTCGAATCCCCACTCGCTCAGGTCATCGAAGAACAACCCGCCGACGCCGCGCGTTTCGTCGCGGTGTTTCAGATAGAAATACTCGTCGCACCACTTCTTGTAGCGCGGATACACATCGTCGCCGAACGCCGCGCACAAATCGCGCGCCACGCTGTGCCAGTGCACGCAATCCTCGTCGAAGGGATAGAACGGCGTCAGGTCAAAGCCGCCACCGAACCACCACACGGGTTCTGCGTCCTCCCTGTCGGCTTCGAAATACCGCACGTTCATGTGCGCGGTCGGCACGCGAGGATTCAATGGATGCACCACCAACGACACGCCGCACGCGGTCCACTCGCGGCCCGCGAGCCGTGGCCGATGTGCGGTCGCCGAGGCCGGGAGCGTATCGCCGCCGACGCGCGAATGGTTGACGCCGGCCTGTTCGAACACCGCACCGTTTTTCATGACACGTGTACGACCACCCCCTGCCGGAACGCCAGCCGCGGAAGACGGGTGGGCCTGCGCAATCAGCGCCGGGGTGGGGGCCGCTGGCCGCGTCCAGACATCCTCGGCGAACCGCCCGTCCCCGTCGACACGTTCCAGCGCGGCGCAAAGGCGATCCTGCAAATCGCGCAGGAAGACGTCGACCGGTTTGACGTGAGCATGCATCGCGGATTTCCTGTCGAGCCGGTGCTGCGGGGTTGAGTTCGTCCACCGCTTCCGATTTCATGCCGGCAGCCATCGCAGGCCCCCAGTGTACGGTAGCCACATACATCACGGTGGCGCCGCCCGTCCATCACGCATGCGATACTGACCGGCCGTCCCTCATCGAAATGCATGGATGCCGGCACGCATCGAACCCCTCGCGATTACCGCCTTCAGCGCAACGTCCGCGCTGGGTCGCGGTCGCCAGGCGCACCTCGCAGCCTTGCAGGAAAGCCGCGGTGGTCTGCGCGGGAACGATTTTTCCTCGGCGCCGCTGGATTGCCGGATCGGGCGCGTGACCGGCGTGGAGGACGTTGCCTTGCCCGCGGCGCTCGAGCACTGGGATTGCCGCAACAACCGGCTCGCCTGGCTGGGTTTGCAGCAGGATGGGTTGCTGGACGCCATCGCACAAACCGTGGCGCGCCACGGCGCCACGCGGGTTGCGCTGGTGCTCGGTACGTCCACCGCCAGCATCGGCGCCACCGAAGCCGCCTACCGTCGGCTGGAGCAGGGGCGCTTTCCCGAGGATCTGCGCCGCCCAGAAATTCATGGCCCGCATTCGTTGACCGCGTTCGTGGCCGAAGCCACCGGCATCGCCGGCCCTGCCTTGACGGTCTCCACCGCGTGCTCCTCGTCGGCGAAGGTGTTCGCGTCTGCCGAACGCATGCTCCGGCTCGGCCTCGTCGACGCGGCGCTGGTCGGTGGCGTCGACACCCTGTGCAACAGCGTATTGTTCGGGTTCCATTCGCTGGGACTGTTGTCGCCGCAGGCCTGCCGTCCGTTCGACATGCACCGCGACGGCATCTCGATCGGCGAAGCGGCTGCATTCGCGCTTCTGGAACGTGCGCGCGAAGCGCCACGCGCGCCACGACTGGCGGGTTATGGCGAATCCTCGGACGCCTGGCACATGTCCGCACCGCACCCCGATGGCCGCGGCGCGCGCGCCGCGCTGGACGACGCGTTGGCGCGCGCCGGCACTACCGCGGGTGCGATCGATTACATCAACCTGCACGGCACCGCGACAACCATGAACGACGAAGTCGAGTCGAAATTGCTGCCACGGTTTCCGTCGCATACGCGTGCATGTTCGACCAAGGGCTTCACCGGCCACACACTGGGCGCGGCCGGTGCGCTGGAAGCGGTCATTACGCTGCTGGCGATCCAGCACGGGGTCGTGCCGGCCAATCTCAATTGCAGCGATCCGATTCCGGAATCCGCGCCGTGGCTCGCCCTGCAGCCCGCACCGCAGCGCATCGACATCGGGCTCAGCAATTCCTTCGGCTTCGGCGGCAACAACGTATGCCTGGTATTCACGCGCGCGGGGACGGCATGAGCACTCCGTTGCAAGTGGGGATTGCCGGCGTCGGCGCATGGGCGCGCGGCGCGCCGGACTGGCCCGCGCTGCGCGAGATCCTGTTGGGCGAACACAGCCTCGACAAAGCCGCGCCGGACCGTCCCCCGGCAGGCATGCTGCCCGCAGCGGAGCGCCGACGCGCACCCGAGGGTGTGCGGTTGGCGGCGGAGGTTGCCGCTCAGGCTTGCGCGATGGCGAACGCCGACCCGGCGCGTCTGCCCTGCGTGTTCGCCTCCGCCCATGGCGAGCTTGCGATCACGGATTACGTATGCGCAACGCTGGCGCAAACGCCGTTGGAACTTTCACCCACCCGCTTCCACAACTCGGTGCTCAACGCGCCGGCGGGTTACTGGACGATCGCGGCCGGCTGCGCGGCGGCATCCAGTGCGGCGACCGCGCACCATCGCAGCTTTGCCGCGGGCATGCTGGAAGCCGCGACGTTCGCGTGCGCGGAAAAC
Source organism: Rhodanobacteraceae bacterium (assembly GCA_050738135.1). GTDB lineage: Bacteria > Pseudomonadota > Gammaproteobacteria > Xanthomonadales > Rhodanobacteraceae > 66-474. The sequence goes on from JBOHYV010000145.1 coordinate 5,013, forward strand.
ACGTCCGTGCTGTTCGCCTGCTGCGAAGTTGCATCCGCGGGGCCGCTCGCCGAAATGACCCGTACCACCCTCGCTTTCGGCGTGGCCCTGGTGTTGACACCGGGCGCCGGCACCGGTGCGCGCATGCGATTGACCCTCGATGAGCACGGCGCAGCGAAACAACCCGCACCCGTGTGCCCGGCACTGAGGGCCGTCGCCGGCGACCATCCGTGCAACGCCCACGCACTGGCGTTGCTGGTGGTGCTTGCCGGCCGCAAGCCTGCCAGACTATGTCTGCCGCTCTCCTCGGGATTGTCGATGGACATGGAGGTTGCGCCTTGACCGATGCCGCCGTCCGACCGTTCGTGGTGGTGCCCTGCCTCAACGAGGAGCACGCCATCGGCAACCTGCTCGAAGCCGTGCTGGCGCATTGCCGCGACGTGATCGTGATCGATGACGGCTCCAGCGATCGTACCGCGGAGGTCGTGTCGCACATGCCGGTGACCTTGATCCGTCACGCCGAACGTCGCGGCAAGGGCGAAGCGCTGCGCGCCGGCTTTCGCGAAGCGCTGAAACGCGGCGCCAGCGGCGTGCTGACGTTGGATGGTGATGGCCAGCATGATCCCGCCGACATTCCGCGCATCCTCGCCGCCGCGCATCGGTTTCCCGGCACGCTGATCGTGGGCGCGCGCATGCTGGGGCGCGAACGCCAACCCGGTGCGCGTCGGCGCGCTAACGATTTCGCGGATTGGGGCATCAGTTGGGGCTGTGGCCGTCCGGTCGCCGATACCCAGAGCGGACAGCGCTGGTACCCGCGTGCGGCGGCCGAGCTGACCGACCTGCACGCGCAGGACTTCGTGTTCGAAGCGGCCATCCTGATCGCGGCCTCGCGCGATCTCGACATGCCCGTCGTTTCAGTCCCCGTCGTCTGCCGCTACGACCACGGCGCGCGTCACAGCCATTTCAGCCCGGTACGCGACGTGGTCCGCATCACCTGGTACACACTCCGCCGCGTGCTGCACTACGGCCACCTCGTGCAAAGCTACCGTGCCTCGCACGGATCGCCGCCCAATGTCCACGACCCCGACGCGCGGCTCGGTGCGTCAACGTCCACACCCCGTCGACACGTCGGCAGCCCGCCGGCACGGGAGAGCTGAGCGATCCGGGCCGGCGTGTTCATGCCATGCCGCCATTGACCCCGATCACTTGTCCGTTGACGTAGCTGGCGGCGTCCGAGCA
>JBOHYV010000146.1:0-6227 GCA_050738135.1 Rhodanobacteraceae bacterium
CCACAAGTAACGGTTTTCGAGGTCGCCCCACAGCAGCGTCGCCACCAGAATCGCGGCGAGGATCAGCGCGCCGCCCATGGTCGGCGTGCCGGCCTTGGCGAGGTGCGTCCGCGGTCCGTCCTCGCGCACCACCTGCCCGGCCTTCAGTTCGGTCAGACGACGGATCACCGCGGGGCCGCACAGCAGCGACACGAACAGGCCCGTCAAGGCCGCCATGATGGTGCGGAAAGTTATGTAATCGAACAGCCGTAACGCGCCGAAGTAACGTTCCAGCCAATGCGCGAGTTCAAGCAGCATGCCGGTCGCCCCCCTTGCCGCCATCCAGCAACGCTGCCACCACCTTCTCCATGTGCGACGAATGGGAACCCTTCACCAGCACACTGATGCCGGCATGCAGGTCGTCATGCAGGGCGGCGATCAACGCGGCTTGGTCCGGGAACGCGTGCGCGTGCGCACCGAAGGCGTCCGCCGCGTTCGCCGCCAGCGCGCCGACCGCGTACAGGCGCGCGATGCCCTGCTCGCGCGCGGCGCGGCCGATCCGCATGTGCAGCGCAGGCGCGTCCGGGCCAAGTTCGCCCATGTCGCCCAGCACCAGCCAGCGCTCGCCCGGCTGCAGCGCCAGCACCGCCACCGCTGCCAGCGCGGAGCCGGGATTGGCGTTGTAACTGTCGTCCAGCAACGCCCAGCCCGCATTCGACTCGCGCCGCAGCAGCCGGCCGTCCACGGCTTCGGCGGCCTGCAGCCCGGCAACGATGGCATCCAGGCCCGCACCGGCTGCGTGCGCAAGCGCCGCGGCAGCCAGAGCATTGGCGACGTTGTGACGCCCCGGCAGCGACAACCGCACCTTGGCGCTGGCCCGTGGCATCACCAGCTCGAAATCGCTGCCCTGCGCGTCGAGCCGGATATTCGCCCCGTGCACGTCGGCGGGCGCATCGATGCCGAAGCGCAGGATCTGCCTTGCCCCGGCGAGACCGGCGAAATACGCCGCGAACGCGTCGTCGGCATTGATCACGGCGACGCCATCCGGCGGCAACGCCTGGTACATCGCGCCCTTGGTTTCGGCGATGCCTTCAAGTGTGCGCATGCGTTCGAGGTGCGCGGGCCCGATGTTGTTGACCAGGCCGATACGCGGACGCGCGATCGCAGCGAGATATGCGATGTCGCCCGGCTTGCCCGCGCCCATTTCGAGCACCGCGAAACGCGTGTCGGGCGGCATCGCGAGCAGGGTCAGCGGCAGGCCGACCTCGTTGTTGAAACTGCCGGCGGTGGCGTGGGTGGTGCCTTGCGGCGCAAGGATGCGCGCAGTCATTGCCTTGACACTGGTCTTGCCGTTGGAACCGGTAATGCCGAGCACGGTGATATCGCGCTGCGCGCGTACCGCGCTGGCCAGATCGCCCAGTGCGTGCAGGGTGTCGCCCACCACGATCTGCGGCAAGTCGACCTCGACGCGGCGCGTCACGATCGCGCCGGCCGCGCCGCGCACGGCAACTTCGGCAACGTGATCATGGCCGTCATGGTGTTCGCCCGCCAGCGCCACGAACAGCTCGCCGCGCTCGAGCGTACGCGAATCGGTGGAAACGCCGGCCACCCCGGCATCGGCGCCCCGCAGGTCGCCGCGCGTCCATACCGCGATTTCCTTGAGGCGCAGGTTCAGCATGCGCGCGCCTCCGACATGCCCGCGGGCGAGTCGGTGACCTTTACCTGCCCGGCCGAGGTGCAGCACACCCACAACCCCCGCCCGCTTGCTGCGCAAGCGGTTTGCCCCCTTGACCCAGGGAGGCTGAAGCACCGCAGCGGCGAGGTCTGCATCATGCGCGGGACCTCTCCAGAGCGCCACGTGCCACTTCGAGGTCATCGAACGGTCGCTTGATCCCCGCGAGTTCCTGATAGGCTTCGTGGCCCTTGCCGGCGATCAGCACCACATCGCCCGCGCGTGCTTGTTCGATCGCAAGGTCGATCGCGCGCGCGCGATCACGTTGCACCGTCGCATGCCCGGATGCACGCATGCCCGCGATTATCTGTGCCGCGATCACGTCGCCGTCTTCGCCGCGCGGGTTGTCGTCGGTAACGATGACCACGTCGGCGAGGCGTTCGGCGATTGCGCCCATCAACGGGCGCTTGCCGGCGTCCCGTTCGCCGCCACAACCGAACACGCAAACCAGTTTGCCCCCGCAATGCACGCGCAAGGTGGCCAGCACCTGCTCGAGTGCGTCCGGCTTGTGCGAATAATCGACCACCACCAGCGGCAGGCTGCCGCCGCCCAGACGGTTCATGCGGCCGCTGATCGGCTCCAGCACTTCGAGGGTTGCGCGGATCCGCTCGAACGGAATACCCAGCGCACCCAGCGTCCCAGCCACGGCGAGCAGGTTGGCGACATTGAAACGGCCGAGCAGGCGGCTTCGCAGTGCGGCCGTGCCCCATGGCGTTGCGAGTTCGAAATCGATGCCGCCGGAATTGGTGCGCACATCCCGCGCGCGGATTTCGGCATCAGCCGAGTCGATGCCGTAGCCCAGCAACCACACGCTTTCGGGAAGCCGCTTCGCCAGTTCCCGCCCGAACGGGTCATCGGTATTGATCACTGCGGCATGAAGATCCGGCCACGCGAACAATTTCGCCTTGGCCGCGCCGTAGGCTTGCATCGTGCCGTGGTAGTCCAGATGATCGCGCGTCAGATTGGTGAACACCGCGACGTCGAAGTGCAGGCCATCGACGCGATGCTGGTCCAGCGCATGCGAGGACACTTCCATCGCGACGTGGCTCGCGCCCGCGTCACGGAACTCCGCCAGCAAACCATGTACGCGAATCACGTCCGGCGTGGTGCGTTCACCCGCATGAAGTGCACCATGCAGCCCCGCGCCCAGGGTGCCGATGGTTGCGGTGCGGTGACCCAGATGTGCGAACGCCTGCGCCAGCAGCTGCACGATCGATGTCTTGCCGCTGGTGCCGGTGACGCCGACCAGCGTCATCGAGGCGGATGGATCGCCGTAGAAGCGTGATGAGATTTCGCCCAGGCGGGCGCGGAGATTTTCGATCCAGACGACTTCGGGACTTGGGACTCGGGGCCCGGGACTCGGGAAATCAGAAGCGGTGTGTGATGAACGCGCAATGCGCGCACGTGCATTCGGGGCAGGAGCATTAGCCCCGCGAGCGGCCGCTCTTTCGAGCCCCGAGTCCCGAGTCCCGAGTCCCGGCTTTTCGCCGAGTCCCGAGTCCCGAGTCCCGGGTCCCGGCCTCTCGGCCAGCACCACCACCGCGCCCTGCTCGATCGCCGCTTCTGCAAACTCGATCCCGTGATGCTTCGTGCCGGCCAGTGCGACGAACGCATCGCCCATACGCACATTGTGTGAATCCAGCGTCAGGCCACTCACCACGATGTCGCCCCACGTCGCCGTCGCGACCCCACTCAGCAAATCATCGAGCCGCATCGCGCTCATGGCGTGGCCCCTTGCGCGGCGTGTACCGCAGCGGCCACGGTTCCCGTTTTCGGTGCGGCCGCGGGAATCACCGCGCCGCCCGCATACCACTGCTGGACGTTGTCGGGCGGAATGTCGAGCAGGCGCAATGCCCCCGCCATCACTTTGCGGAACACCGGAGCCGCGACCTGACCACCGTAGTACTCGCCGCCATGGCCTCCGGCGTCGCGGATGATCACCACGCCCACGAGGCGTGGGTGGCCTGCAGGAACGATGCCGCAGAACAGTGCGGCGTAGCGGTTGTCCGAATAGCCACCCGCAATCGCGAGGTGCGCGGTGCCGGTCTTGCCGGCCACCGTATAGTCGGGAATCGCCGCCTGCGGCGCAGTGGCCGGGGCCGGGCCGACCACGGTGCGCAGCATCGCCATCACTTCATGCGCGACGTTCACGGGCTCCACCTGCTGGCCGGAGCTGTCGTCGCCCTTGATGAATGTGGGCGTGTGTTTCACCCCGCCGTCGGCGATGGCCGAATACGCGTCGGCGAGCTGCAACGCCGTCACGTTGAGGCCGTAGCCCCAGGCGATCGTGGCCTTGACGAAATCGCCCCAGGTCCGGGGCGCGGGAATGTAACCGCCGACCTCGCCGGGGAAACCGCTGCCGGTGCTCTTGCCGAAACCGAATTGATGCAGCACCTTGTCCATCTGCTGCGCGGTCAAGGTCAACGAAATTTTCGAAGCCCCGACGTTGCTGGAGTACGTGATCACATGGGTGACATCGATACGCCCGTTGTCACGGTCGTCGCGAATCGTATGCCCATCCAGCATCATCCAGCCGGGGCCGGTGTCGATCATCGTGGTGGGCGTCCACTTGCCCGATTCCAGCGCGGTGGTGACCGTGAAGGGCTTCATCGTCGAGCCCGGTTCGGTCACGTCGGTGACCGCACGGTTGCGCCGCTGCGCTGCCTTGCTGCTGTCGATGTCATTGGGGTTGTATGACGGCACGTTGACCATCGCGAGGATCTCGCCGTTGCGCGAATCCATGATCACCATCGACCCCGATGCCGCGTGGCGTTTGGCCACCGCCTCGGACAGTGCCGAGTAGGCGAGGTACTGGATGCGGCTGTCGATGCTCAGGGTCAGGTCGTGTCCCGGAACCGGGGCGCGGATCTGCTCGACATTTTCCACGGTGCGTCCGAGACGATCGCGGATCACGCGCTTCTCGCCGGGCTTGCCGGCAAGCCAGCCGTCGTAGGCCAATTCCAGCCCTTCCTGACCACGATCGTCGATATTGGTAAAGCCCAGCACGTGTGCCGTCGCGGCGCCATCGGGGTAGTAGCGCTTGTATTCGCGTTGCGCGTTGACGCCGGGAATCTCGAGCGCAAGGATCGCCTTGGCCGCGTCTGGCGTCATCAACCGGCGCAGATAAACGAACTCCCTGCCGTCACGCTTCTGCAGCTGGCGGGTCAACTCCACGGCATTCACGCCCAGCGCCTTCGCCAGCTCGGGAATACGATCGGTGTGTTGCAGCAGTTGCTCCGGATTGGCCCACAACGACAGCATCGGCGTGGATACCGCCAGCGGCACGCCGTCGCGGTCGAAAATCGTGCCGCGGGACACCGGAACCTTGACTTCGCGAAGGAAGCGCGCGTCGCCTTGTTGCTGCAGGAACGCCTGGTGCACGACCTGCAGATCCACCGCGCGCGCGACCAATCCGGCCCCCGCCAATGACAACACGGCCACCACCAGCGTCAAACGGCCACGCGGATGCGGACGGCGCCGACGCGCGGAATGCGATTTGGATTCGGGCGGCCGGCGCAGGCTCATTCGTGGATCATCTCCACGCTGCTGGTGGGCGGGCTGATCATGCCGAGCTGCCCGCGCGCAATCTGCTCGATCCGCGATGGACTGGCCCAGGTGGCCTGTTCAATCTCGAGCCGGCCGAACTCCACGTTCAGCGCGTCGCGTTGGCTTTGCAGCTTCGACAACTGCATGAAAGCGACACGGTCCTGATGGCGCGCCCACACCACGGCGACGCCGCTGGCGACGGTGGCCAGCAACAACACCCCCATCGCGAGCACGCCGACCGTCTTCATCCCGGCTTCTCCGCCACACGCAGCACCGCCGATCGTGCACGCGGGTTGCGCGCGATTTCGTGGGCATCCGGCATGCGCGCGCGACCGAGGGCATGCAGCGGCGGTGTCGGGATCGGCGGAAGCGGCAGGCCACGCCGCACGCGTGCAGGCCGTGGCCCACGGATGAATTGCTTGACGATGCGATCCTCCAGCGAATGGAAGCTGATCACCGCAAGCCGTCCGCCCGGCTTCAGCGTTTCCGCCGCCGCCGGCAGCGCGCGTTCCAGGGACCCCAATTCGTCGTTGACGTGCAGGCGCAATGCCTGGAACGTGCGGGTCGCGGGATGCTTGTTGCGTTCGCGCCGGCCGAGCGTGCGCTCGACCAGTTCCGCGAGTTCGCGGGTGGTCGCGATGGGCGCGTCGATGCGGCGCACCATGATCGCGTGCGCGATGCGCCGACTCATGTGCTCCTCGCCATAGCGAAACAGCACGTCGGCGATTGCTTGTTCATCCGCATTCGCCAGGAAATCCGCGGCGCTCATTCCGTTGGTCGGGTCCATGCGCATGTCCAGCGGCGCGTCCGACTGGAATGAAAAACCGCGCGCGGCGTCATCGAGTTGCGGCGAGGAAACCCCGAGATCCAGCAAGATGCCGTCCAGTCCTGCGCGTGCGTCATGCCATTCCGCCATCGCGGAAAAATTCGCATGCCGGATCGCGACGCGCGCGTCACCGCCGAATTCGCG
>JBOHYV010000147.1:0-6217 GCA_050738135.1 Rhodanobacteraceae bacterium
TTGCGCAGACGGCGCAAACGACCGACGGCAACATCACTTTCGGCGAAACCCACATCTTCGTCGGCAAGCGTTATCTGGTTTCGGTGCGCCACGGCGCATCGCAATCCTACGCGCCGGCGCGTCGCAACTGTGAGCAGGCGCCGGAGCATCTTGCGCTCGGGCCGAGCTACGCGCTGTACTCGATCCTCGATTTCATCGTGGACAATTACCTGCCTATCGTGCAGGACTTCAAGGAAGAACTGCAGAAACTCGAACACGACGTGTTCGGCGATGTCTCCAACCGCGACGTCACCCGGCGCCTGTACGACATGCAACGTGAGCTGCTGACCCTGAAACTCGCGGCCGCACCGTTGCAGGACATCCTGGGACAATTGGTGCGGCTGCACCCGGAAGTGATCCGCGACGAGGTGCGACCGTATTTCCGCGACGTGCAGGATCACGTCGCGCGCGTCAGCGACGCGATCGGCTCCATGCGCGAAATGCTGGGCGCCGCAATGAACGTGAACCTGTCACTGGTTACGGTGCGCCAGAACGAAGTCGTGAAGCGCCTCGCGGGCTGGGCCGCGCTGCTGGCTGCACCGACGCTGCTGGCGAGCTGGTACGGCATGAACTTCCGGGACATGCCCGAGCTTGGCAACCACTATGCCTACCCCACCATCATCGCCGTCACACTCACCATCTGCGTCAGCCTTTTCATCGTGCTGAAACGCGCGAAGTGGTTGTAGCGCGCCCACCCCGCAACCCGGTCTGCGCGGCGATCCGGTTGCTGCCGCTGAATCTCCGCCTCACTTCGTTCCCGCCGCCTTCTGCCTGGGCAGTGCAATTGGCGGAATGCCGCTCTGGCTGATGGCCTGATTGAGTTTCGGCAACTCGACGTGCAAGACCGCATGCAGCGCTTGCAACTGCGTATCGACCTGCGTGGCCAGCTCCTGATACACCGCTTGCTCCTGTTGCGTCGGCTTGCCGAATGATCCACTGACTCCACTGGCCAGCGCGGCCAATTTGTCGTTCAAACGGATCGGATAGTTCAACGGATCCTCGCCGGAATGCGACTTCGTCTGCATCAGCGCATCTTCGATCGCGGTCAACTTGTCCACGACCTGATCGGCCTGCTTCTTGAGTGCTGTGTATTTCCTGTCGCCCAATCTGCCTTCGTAGGCCTTGACCTGGTCACGCGCCTTGCGTAGTTTCAGGATCGCCTTGTCGGTGGCATCCAGCTTGGCATGGATTTTCTTCGCGAGGGCCAGTTGTGCCTCGAAGTCCTGCCGGGTCGCGGAGTTGTCCGGATTCTTCACCACCGTGAAGTCGCGGGTCAGGCTCTTGCCGCCCACCGTGAGCTTGACCTTGTACACGCCCGGCACAATCCGTGGCCCGCTCATCGAGCCGCCCCAGAGTATGGCGCCCGGCACTTCGGTCGCATCCGGGTAACGCAAATTCCACACGAAGCGGTCCATGCCCGCATTCGTGCTCACCACTTCCGGCTCGCTGTTCGACTTGCGCGGATAGAAGTCGTGATTGCGCTTGATCGGCTTGCCGTGCCGGTCGGTCTGGTTCGAGAACGTGGCGATCGTCTTGCCCGCCGCATCCATGAACGTCAACGAGACCGTTGTGTGCTTCGGTGGTTGCGCTTCCAGGTCGTAAAAAACCACCACGCCGCTGTCCGGATTCTCGCCTGCGTCCGGCAGCGAACCACCGAAGTGGAACCGGTTGACCAGATACGTGGTTTGGGGTGTGAACAGGTAATCACCGGCAGCGGCAACCCGACCCGACATCTCCCGCAGCGGTTGCAGGTTGTCCAGAACCCAGAATCCGAGGCCGTGGGTGGCAATCACCAGTGCGTTGGCGCGTGGCTGGATGGCGATGTCGCGCACCGGCACCGACGGCAGGTTCAATTGCAGGGATTGCCAATGCGCGCCGTCGTCGAACGACACGTACGCACCATGAAAGGTGCCGGCGAACAACAAATCCTTGTCTTGCGTATCTTGGCGGATTGCAAAACTCGATTCATCGTCCGGCAAGCCGTTGGTGATCTTCGTCCAGTGTTTGCCGTAATCGGTGGTCCTGTACAGGTACGGCTTGAAATCATCCTGACGGTAGCGGCGTGCCGCGAGGAACGCCGTGCCCGCCGCGAAATGCGACGGGTCGATGATGCTGATCGTCGACTGTGTGGGCAGACCCGCGGGCGTCGCGTCCTGCCAATGCTTGCCGCCATCGGTCGAAACATGCACCAGCCCGTCGTCCGATCCGGTCCACAGCACGCCCTGCTTGACGGGGGATTCGGCCAGCGCGAACACCGTACCGTAATATTCGATCGAAGAGTTGTCCCTGGTCAACGGGCCACCCGACGGCTGCTGCTTGTCCTTGAGGTCGCGGGTCAGATCCGGGCTGATCCGGGTCCAGCTGATTCCCTCGTCGCTGCTGCGCATCACGTACTGGCTGCCGACGTAGATGTCGTGCGGCGGGTACTTCGAAATCATGATCGGGTAAGTCCACTGGAAGCGGTACTTCAGATCGGCCGCCCCATGCCCCATCGGATTGTCCGGCCATGGATCGACGCTGCGACTGATGCCGGTGCGCCGGTTCAGCCGCTCCAGCGCGCCGCTATAACCGCCGCCGTAGGTGATCCAGGGCTGGTCGGGCACCGGCACCACGAAACCACTTTCGCCGCCGGCCACGTTCCAGACCTGCGCCGCCGTGATCGCGAACCGCCCGGCGCTTGCGACCTCCACCGAACCGCGATCCTGCTGCGCGCCGTAGAGGTCGAATGGAAACCGGTCGTCCAGCGAAACGTGGTAGAACTGCCCGGTCGGCTGGTTGCGCTCGGAACTCCAGGATTTGCCGCCGTCGAGGCTGATCGATGCGCCCCCGTCGTTGCCGGAAATCATGATCTCGGGATTGTCCGGATTCACCCACACGGTATGCACGTCGCCGTGCGGCGGCTCAAGGCGCTTGAATGTGCGGCCGCCATCCGTGGACTTGAAGATGCCCGCGACCTCGGGTGCATACACCGTATCGACGTTCTTCGGATCGGCAACGATCCGGTGGAAGTACCAGGCCCGTTGGCTCAGGTTTGACTTGTGGTACACGCGATGCCAAGTGGCCCCCGCGTCGTCAGAACGGAACACACCGCCATTCTTCGCCTCGATGATCGCGTAGACGACGTTCGAATCCGCGCCGGACACCGACACGCCGATCTTGCCGAGGATGCCAGTCGGCAGACCGGGATTCTTCGAAATGTCCTTCCAGTGTTCGCCAGCGTCGGTGCTCTTGTACAAGCCGCTGCCCGGCCCGCCGCTGGAAAGCATCCAGGGGCGCCGATATACCTGCCACATTGCGGCATACAGCACGCGTGGGTTGTGCGGATCGATCGCGACATCGATCGCGCCGGTGTGATCATCGACATGCAGCACCAGCTTCCAATGCTTGCCACCATCGATCGTCTTGTAGACCCCGCGCTGCGGATTCGGGCCGAACACGTGTCCGAGTGCCGCGGCGTAGGCAACGTCGGGATTGTGGGGGTCGATCACGATGCGACTGATGACATGGGTATCGGCAAGCCCCACGTGCTTCCAGGTCTTGCCGGCGTCGGTGGATTTGTACACACCATCGCCCGTTGCCATGTCGCCGCGAACCGCACCCTCGCCGGTGCCGGCGTAAATCACGTTCGGATCCGACGGCGCCACCGCCAGCGCGCCCACGGAACCAAATGCAAAATGGCTGCCGGTCAGCCGGTTCCAGGTTGCGCCGTTGTTCGTGGTCTTCCAGATGCCGCCACCGGTGTAACCCGCATAGAACGTGGACGGCGTGGCGGGATTGCCCGCAACGGCCAGCGAACGTCCGCCCAGAAACGGCCCGACGTTGCGCCAATGAAGTGCTGCGTAGGCTTTCGCGGGAACCGCAGCCGATGCCGTGGTGCTTACCAGCATTGCACACGCGGCAACGAGCCCGACCAGCATCAGCGGCCGACGAAGACGACCCATGGCAGACCCTCCCTCCCTCGGTGATCCCGCCAAACTTGCACATCCAGCCTGCGACGACAACTGCCATTCGGCAGGTGTGCATGTGGCCCGGGTTTCGAACCACGCGGGCGTACAGTGCGGCCCTGCAGCGCGGTTACGCCGTCGCGGGTTCGCCCTGGCTCATGGGCGCAGGGACCAGCACGGGCGCACGCCGCGACATCCACAGCAGGATCAGCCCGACGATGATCAACGGGATCGACTGCACCTGCCCCATGGTCAGCCAACCGGTGTGGAAGAGATATCCAAGCTGCGGGTCGGGTTCGCGGATGAATTCGATTGCAAACCGGAAGCAGCCGTACAACAACGCAAACAGTCCCGACACCGCGAAGCGGTGTCTCGGTTTGATCGAAAAAATCCACAGCACGGTGAACATCACCACGCCTTCGAGGAAAAATTCGTACAACTCGGACGGCTGCCGCGCATAGGCGTCCAGCACCCCGCTCGGATACAGCGCGTGCAACTGTGCAACCGTCAGGCCGGCGAATTTCGGATTTTGCTGCAGCGCGTGCGGAAAGATCATCGCCCACGGCAGACCGCTGATCTTGCCCCACAACTCGCCATTGATGAAATTGCCCAGCCGACCCAGACCAAGACCGATCGGCACCAGGGGCGCGACGAAATCCACCACATCGAAGTAATGTTTCACCGTGGCGCGATGCCGCCACCACCACCACAGGCTCGCGACCAGCACGCCCAGCAGGCCGCCGTGGAAGGACATCCCGCCGTCCCATACCCGGAACAGTTGCAGCGGGTCGTTCCACACCCAACTGATCGGCTGGTACGTGAGCATGTACCAGATGCGCCCGCCCACGATGATGCCCAGCATGCAGTAAAAGGCAAGGTCGAGAAACGAATCGCGATCCACCGCCAGCTTGCCGCGCCGGCGGCGGTATTCGCCGAGTGCCAGGCCGGCGATGAACCCGCCCAGATACATCAGGCCATACCAGCGCACCCCGAACGAGAAAACATCGAAGGCGATGGGGTCGATATCGACAAAAAACGGATGGATCATGGGGCTCTACTCCCTTTTCCCTTCGGAAAAGGGCCGGGGATGATGGTTCGGTGGTTGCGGGAACGCCGCATTATGCTTGGAATCGCACCCTCACCCCAACCCCTCGCCCTCCGGAAGAGCGCTTTCACGCCGGCAACACCCGGCAGACAAACCCTTTCAGGTACTCCGTTTCGGGTATCGCCGGATGCACCGGGTGATCCGGCGCCTGCTGCAACTGCTGCAGAACCTGGACGCCGCGGTCGAGATGCCGCGCGCCCTTCTGGATCGCGTCCAGCAGCGCGGGGCGCGGCATGTGGTACGAGCACGAACAGGTGACGAGGATTCCGTCGCGCTCAAGCACTTGCATCGCCAGTTCGTTGATGCGGCGATACCCGAGCGCACCTTCTTTCAGATCCTTCTTGCGCTTGACGAACGCCGGCGGGTCGAGGATCACCACGTCGAAATGCTCGCGACGTTCGCGCAGGGATTTCAGGAATTCGAAAGCATCGGCGCGCTCGGCGCCCACGCGGTCGGCGAGGCCATTGTGGGCGGCGTTCCGTTCGATCAGCTTCACCGCCGATGCCGACGAATCCACGCACACGACTTCGCGCGCGCCCATCGCGGCCGCACGCAGGCCCCACGCGCCGAGGTAGGCGAACATGTCCAGCACCCGTGCACCTTTCACGAACGGCGTCAGCGCATCGCGGTTGGTGCGCTGATCGTAGAACCATCCGGTCTTCTGGCCACCGATCGCATCCACGGAAAATTCCAGGCCACCCTCGCGCACCACGAGCGCCCCGGGCGGCTCGCCGAAGCCGACGTCGGCGTAATTCATCAGCCCCTCCAGCGCACGGATGCCGGCGTCGTTTTTCCAGATCAGCGCACGCGGATTCAGCACCTTGCGCACCGCAGCCTCGACCTGCGGCTTCAGGCGCTCGATGCCCGCGGTGGTTGCCTGCGCCACGACCACGTCGTCGAAACGCTCCAGGGTCAATCCCGGAACGGCATCGGACTCTCCGTACAACAAACGGTAATACGGTTCCGCATACAGTCGTTCGCGCAGCGCCAGCGCAACCCTCAGGCGATGGGTGAGCAACCCGGCATCCAGCGCATGTTCCACGCCGCGCACCACCAGTCGCGCGCAGATCAACGAGTGCGGATTGACGTAACCCACGCCAACCGGCTTGTCGTTCGCGGCGACCACGAC
>JBOHYV010000148.1:0-6216 GCA_050738135.1 Rhodanobacteraceae bacterium
CCATGGCCAACCCGCCGCAGACGGTCAGCACCATGGCCGTCGGGTATCAGGACTGGCAGCCGCACGTCCAGGCATTCGGCAACGTGCGCGCGGTGCATGGCACCGATCTCGCATTCGATGTCGCCGGTCTGGTCGAGAGCGTGGAGGTGAAATCCGGCGCCGACGTGAAGAAGGGCCAGGTGATAATCAAGCTGGTCGATGCCGACGACCGCGCCAAGCTGGCAGCGTTGCAGGCGACCGCGCAGCTCGCCGGGCTGACTGCCGATCGCTCGAAGCAGCAGCTTGCCGTGCAGGCGGTCAGCAAGGCGCAGTATGACGCCGACATGGCCAACCTGAAGAGCGCGCGGGCGAACGTCGACGCGCAGCAGGCATTGGTGGACAAGAAGACATTGCGCGCGCCGTTCGCGGGTCGCATCGGCATCATTACCGCCAATCCCGGCCAGTACATCAACGTCGGCAACACGGTGGTGACGCTGCAGCAACTCGATCCGGTATACGTGGATTTCACGGTGCCGCAGTCGTCGCTCGATCAATTGCAGGTCGGTGGCAACGTCCAGGTCACGGCCGACGCTTTCAAGGACAAGACGTTCACGGGCAAGGTCACGGCAACCGATCCCAAGGTCGATCTTTCCACCCGCAACGTCGGTGTCGAGGCGACCGTATCCAATCCCGACAGGCTGCTGGTGCCGGGCATGTTCACCAGGGTCGAGGTGGATTCGGGCGCCACGCAGCGTTATCTGACCCTGCCGCAGACCGCAATTTCCTACGCGCCGTATGGCGACACCGTGTTCGTCGTGCACAACGGCGCGCCGCCCGCCTCCGGCACTGGCGGCAAGTCGTCGTCCGCGAGCGCCACCGCAAATCCGAAACCTGCCAACGGCAAGTCCGGTCCGCCGCATTACGTCCAGCAGGTGATGGTCAAGGTCGGACCGACGCGCGGCGACCAGGTCGCCATCCTGTCGGGCATCAAGCAAGGCGATGTCATCGTGACCAGCGGCCAGTTGAAACTCAAGAACGACACGCCGGTGAACATCAACAACAAGGTACAGCCGGCGTTCAACCCGAATCCGCATCCGGTGGAAGAGTAACTGCCGTAGGCCATGCCCTTCACCCGGCCCTTCCTCTCCCTGCGTGCGGGGAGAGGAAGGGCCGGGTGAAGGGGTACAGAGCACTCGCGAGAATCCTGCATGAAATTCACCGACCTTTTCATCAAGCGGCCCGTACTGGCAGCCACGATCAGCCTGCTGATCCTGGTGCTGGGTCTGCGCGCGGTGACTTCGCTGCCGATCCGCCAGTATCCAAAAACCGAGAGCGCCACGATCACGGTGCAGACGATCTATTACGGCGCGGACGCCCAGACCATGGCGGGCTTCATCACCCAGCCGCTGGAACAGGCCGTTGCGCAGGCGCAGGGCATCGATTACATGACCTCGTCGAGCACGCCGGGTGTGTCGATGATCACCGCGACGCTGCGCCTCAACTACGACGGTAACAAGGCGCTCACCGAAATTTCCGCGCTGGTGAACTCGGTGAAGAACCAGTTGCCGCAGGCCGCGCAGCAGCCGGTGATCACATTGCAGACGGGCGAGCAGGTCGCCTCGATGTATCTCGGTTTCTCTTCGAAGACCCTGCCTGCCAACAAGATCACCGACTATCTCACCCGTGTGGTGCAGCCGCAGTTGAGCGCGGTCGAGGGTGTGCAGAGTGCCCAGATCATGGGCGCGCGCACCTTCGCGCTGCGCGCGTGGCTTGATCCCGTGAAGATGGCCGCGCACGGCGTCACCGCCAGTGACGTCAACGCCGCGCTCGCCGCCAACAACTATCTTTCGGCCATCGGCACCACCAAGGGCCAGATGGTCAGCGTCAATCTCACTGCGGCCACCGACCTGCACACGGTCGATGAGTTCAAGGCCCTGGTGGTGAAGGCGAACGGCAACGACATCGTGCGCCTGAAGGATGTCGCGCGGGTCACGCTGGGCGCCGAGGACTACAACTCCGATTTTTCCTTCGATGGCCTGCAAACCGTCGCGATCGGCATCAAGGCGGCGCCGGACGCCAACGTGCTGGACGTGATCGCGCGGGTACGCAAGGTATTCCCGCAGATCCAGGCGCAGCTGCCGGCGGGCCTGGATGGCAGGATCGCGTACGACGGCACCGACTTCATCCGCGCCTCGATCGACGAAGTGGTGCAAACCCTGGTCGAGACGTTCGTCATTGTCGCCGTCGTGATCTTCCTGTTCCTCGGTACCCTGCGTTCCCTGTTGATTCCGTTGCTGGCGATGCCGCTTTCCCTGATCGGCGCGTTCGTGGTGATGCTGGTCCTGGGCTATTCCGTCAACCTGCTGACGCTGCTTGCGCTGGTGCTGGCGATCGGTCTGGTGGTGGACGACGCGATCATCGTGGTGGAAAACGTCGACCGCCACATGAAGGACGCGCATTCGCCATTCAAGGCCGCGCTGCTGGCGGCGCGCGAACTGGGCGCGCCGATCATCGCGATGGCCATCGTATTGGTGGCGGTGTATATCCCGATCGGTTTCGAGGGCGGGCTGACCGGTGCGCTGTTCACGGAATTCGCGTTCACCCTCGCGGGCGCGGTGGTGATCTCGGCGATCATTGCGCTGACCTTGTCGCCGATGCTGTGCTCGAAGGTGTTGCGCGAATCCGATCACGAAAAGCCGTTCGTGAAACGCATCGACAAGGTATCGGATTATGTGCGCGACCGTTACCGGCGGACGCTGCATTCTTCGCTGGATACCTGGCTGGTCGCGATCGTGTTCGGCGCGCTGATCCTGGCCGGCAACGCGTACCTGTTCAAGACCGCCAAGTCGGAACTGGCGCCGCAGGAAGACCAGGGCATCGTGCTGGCGCAGACCCAGGGTCCGCCCAACGCCACCATCAACCAGATGAACATGTATTCGAAGCAGGTGTTCGACATTGCGAAATCACTGCCCGAGTACACCCACGCTTTCCAGTTCACCGGCGTGCCGGCAGTCAACGCCGGTTTCACGGGCATCATGCTCAAGCCGTGGGGCGATCGCAGTCGTGGTGCCACCGAAATCCAGCAGGAAGTGCAGAAGAAACTCGACAACATCGCCGGCGCGCGCGTGGCGGTGTTCCAGTTCCCCTCGCTGCCGGGCGCGTTCGGGTTGCCGGTGCAGTTCGTGATCAAGACCACCGAGCCATTGCAGAACTTGAACGCCGTGTCCCAGCAGGTGCTCGCCAAGGCACGCGCGTCGGGCATGTTCTTCTTCATCGATTCGGATCTCAAGATCGACCAGCCGCAGGCCACGGTTACGTTCGATCGCAACAAGGTCGCGGCGTTGGGCCTGACCCAGCAAAGCGTGGGTTCCGCGTTGTCGGCGGCGCTGGGTGGCAATTACGTCAACTATTTCTCGATCTCGGGGCGCGCGTATCGCGTGATTTCGCAGGTCGCGCAAGCCGATCGCCTGAATCCCGCGCAGCTCGACAACTACTACATCAAGACGCCGTCGGGCGGCATGATCCCGGCTTCGACGGTCGCGCACCTGACCTACCAGACCGTGCCGGAATCGATCAATCACTTCCAGCAGTTGAACTCGGCGACGATTTCGGGCGTGATCGCGCCCAGCGTGTCGCTGAGCCAGGCGCTCACCTTCATGCAGGACACGCTGAAACAAGTGGCGCCCTCCGGCTACGCCGCCGACTACGCGGGTCAGTCGCGCCAGTTCATGCAGGAATCGGGCGGCTTCCTGTTTACCCTGGTTTTCGCGATCATCATCGTTTTCCTCGCGCTTTCCGCGCAGTTCGAAAGCTTCCGCGATCCGCTGGTGATCCTGGTTGCGGTGCCGATGGCGACCTTCGGCGCGCTGCTGTTCATCAACCTCGGGCTGTCCACGCTCAACATCTACACCGAGGTCGGACTGGTGACGCTGGTCGGCCTGATCAGCAAGCACGGCATCCTGATGGTGCAATTCGCCAATGACCTCCAGCGTGAGCACGGATACGGCAAACGCGAGGCCATCGAGGAAGCTGCGGCGGTGCGCTTGCGCCCGATCCTCATGACCACACTCGCGATGGTGTTGGGCGTGGTGCCGCTGGTCGCGGCTGCGGGCGCAGGCGCCGCGGGACGCCACGACATGGGCCTGGTGATCTTCACGGGTCTGTCGATCGGCACCCTGTTCACGTTGTTCGTGGTGCCGGCGGTATACCTTGTGATCGGCGAGAATCATCACGCCAAACACGTGGATTCCGAGGCCGATGACGTCGAGGTGTTGCCACCGCCGCAACCGGCGGAGTAGCTTGCGAGCCGGCTGCATCCGCCGGTGGGTGGCATTCCCGCGCCGCTACGCGGCGACCCCCTTCCTGCGGAAGGGGGTGTTGATGGCGGGCTTCGCGCTTGTCTTCCCCCTTCGGAACGAAGGGCGGAGCGAATGCGAACGCGCGCGCAGCGCGAGAGGGGGATGACTTTCGAACGCTACGACTCCATGCGGAGTGCTATCGTTGCCGCTTGCATTGTCAGGCGGAGACGATTTCATGCGTGCGATTCGACATTCCGTGTTTGCGATTTTCGCGGTCACATTGCTCGCGATGGCGAGCACGCCTGCTTTCGCGCAATCCACGCTGCCGGCGAACCTTTCCGCGAACATCGACAAGATCGCCAGGGAGGCCCTGAAAAAATCGGGCGTGCCCAGCGCATCGATCGCGGTGGTGCGCGACGGCAGGTTGGCCTATGTGCACGCCTACGGCGACGCGCGGCTCGATCCGAAGACCCCGGCCACCCCTTCGATGCGCTACAGCATCGGCTCGATCAGCAAGCAGTTCACCGCCGCCGCAATCCTGATGTTGCAACATCAGGGCAAGCTCAGCCTCGACGACAAGGTGGCCAAATATTTCCCGGATCTCACCGATGCGGACCAGATCACGATCCGGCAGATCCTTTCGCACACCTCCGGATATGAGGATTACTGGCCGCAGGATTACGTGATGCCGGAGATGCTGAAACCCACTACGCCGCAATTCATCATGGATACGTGGGCGAAAAAGCCGCTCGATTTCAGACCTGGCACGAAATGGCAATACAGCAATACCGGCTTCGTGATCGCAGGCTCCATCGTCCACAAACTCACCGGCAAGACGCCGTTCGAGTTCCTCGAACAGCACGTGTTCAAGCCGCTCGGCATGGGCGATGTGTACAACAACAACCTACACGCGCTGCCTGTCACCGGCGCGCGCGGCTATCGGCGCTACGCGCTGGGCCCGTTGCACCCCGCGCCAAAGGAAGCTGTCAACTGGTTGTACGGCGATGCCGCACTTTCGATGACGCCGACCGATCTGGCCAAGTGGGACATGGCGATGCTGCACCAGACCCTGTTGCAGCCGGCTTCATGGAAGGCGATGCAGACCGAGGTTTTGTTGAATGACGGGTCGGGATCGGGCTACGGTCTCGGCGTGTTCGTCCGACGTTTCGACGGTCATCGGCTGATTGCCCATGACGGCGAGGTTTCGGGCTTCACCGACACCAATTTCGTGTTTCCCGACGACGGCACCGCCGTGGTGGTATTGACCAATCAGGATGCGGTCGGCACGTCCGGCGTGATTGCGGGGCGCATTGCCATGGCGCTGTTCAAGGTGCGCGATCCCGCCGCCACCAGGGCGCTCGCGCAGGCCAAGACGATCTTTGCCGGTCTGCAGCGTGGCCGGATCGATCGCAACCTGTTCAGTGCGGACGGCAACAGTTATTTCAACGCCACCGCGTTGCACGATTACCGGACCAGCCTCGCGCCGCTCGGCAAACCCGGTGCTTTCACGCTGCGCGGGTCACACGAGCGCGGCGGGATGCAGATGCACGGCTACCTGGTGACCTTCCCCGGGACGCAGCTTGCGATCACCACCTACACGCTGCCCGATGGCAAGCTGGAGCAGTACATCGTGTCCTCCACGGATTGAAGATGTTTGTCCCCTCTCCCTCCGGGAGAGGGGGCGTGAAACGCCGGTGAGGGTCCGGAACTTGCGCATTGCCCCGTTGCACGTGGATGTTTTCGCCCCTGTCACGAAACAGCATGGTGTCTTCTGATTCTACCCCCCTCGGCCGCAAGACCGGCTATCCCATTGCAGTCGATCCCGCTGTGTTGATTACGGTCGCACGCGCCGATGCGCGCACGCCATTGCGTATTCACGCCGGCGCGCTGCCGTTCGACGGCGCCGACATCTGGAATGCGTGGGAGCTTTCGTGGCTGG
>JBOHYV010000149.1:0-6120 GCA_050738135.1 Rhodanobacteraceae bacterium
GCGGAGCGCCGACTTCTGGAAGTCAAAACGGCGAATTGAAGGAATGGGCCTCGTGCCCATTTTTTGTTTTCGAAACTCGCGAAGCGCCATGGAGACCGAAGCAATCGCTGCACGCGTGGCGCCAGCCTTGGCTGATCTGGGACTGGAATGCCTGGGCGTGGAATGGAATGCCGGCCACGGCGGCGGCCTGCTGCGCGTGTATATCGATGCGCTCGAACATGGCGACGCGGCGAATACGGTGAGCGTGGACGATTGCGAAGCCGCCAGCCGGGAAATTTCCGCCTTGCTGGACGTGGAAGATCCGATCCCCGGCCGCTACGTGCTGGAAGTCTCGTCGCCGGGGATCGAACGGCCGTTGTTCAAGGCGGAACAGTTCGCCCGCTTTGTCGGCGAGGAGGCCAAGGTAACGTTGAAGTTGCCGCGCGACGGTCGCCGCCGCCTGCGTGGCAGGATCGTCTCGGTGGAGGGTCAGCAGGTTCGCATGGATGTGGATGGAACGCGCATGGACATCACCGGGAACGAAATCGAGAGTGCCCGCCTGGTACCGGATTGGGACGCGCTGGGTTACACGCCCAAACCGAAACCGGGCAACGGTGGCAAAAAGGTGTCAGACAAGCGCTGACGAGCGAAACACCGGGTTCCGGCACGCGCCGGGACGACGAGATCGAGAGACGGAGCGCGCGACGATGCGGCTTCGATGGAGCAAACAGCATGAATCGTGATTTGTTGATGATCGTGGATACCGTGGCTGCCGAGAAGGCGGTGCCGCGCGACGTGATCTTTGGTGCCCTCGAGGCGGCCTTGGCCACCGCGGCGAAGAAGCGCTATCCCGACGAGGAGCCCGATATCCGCGTCGCGATCGACCAGGAAACCGGCGACTACGATACCTTCCGCCGCTGGGAGGTGATCGCGGACGATGGCGAGATGGAATCGCCCGACTGGCAGTTGCGCCAGATGGATGCGGTCGACGAGCGCCCCGGCGCCGAGGTCGGCGAATACGTCGAGCAGCCGATCGAGAATCCGGAATTCGGGCGCATCACCGCGCAGGCCGCCAAGCAGGTGATCGTGCAGCGCATCCGCGAGGCCGAGCGCGCACAGGTGGTCGAGGCCTACAACGATCGTGTCGGTGAACTGGTCAACGGCGTGGTCAAGCGGGTCGAGCGCGGCAACATCTACATCGACCTCGGCGGCAACGCCGAGGCGTTCATCCCGCGCGACAAGGCGATTCCACGCGAGGCGGTGCGGGTCGGCGATCGCGTGCGCGGCTATCTGTTCGAGGTGCGTTCGGAACCGCGTGGCCCGCAGTTGTTCGTGTCGCGTACCGCGCCGGAATTCATGATGGAGTTGTTCAAGCTGGAGGTACCCGAGGTTGGCCAGGGCATCGTCGAAATCCGCGCCTGCGCGCGCGACGCCGGTGACCGCGCCAAGATCGCGGTGGAAGCGCACGACAAGCGCACCGATCCGATCGGTGCCTGCATCGGCATGCGTGGTTCGCGCGTGCAGGCGGTGTCGAACGAGTTGAACGGCGAGCGCATCGACATCGTGTTGTGGAACGACGCGCCCGCGCAGTTCGTGATCAACGCGATGGCGCCGGCCGAGGTGCAGTCGATCATCGTGGACGAGGACAGGCACTCGATGGATATCGCGGTGGCCGAGGACAAGCTGTCGCAGGCGATCGGTCGCGGTGGCCAGAACGTGCGACTTGCCAGCAAGCTGACGGGCTGGGACCTGAAGGTGATGACCCAGGATCAGGTCGTCGCCAAGAGCGAGTCCGAACAGGAGTCCGCGCGCCGGTTGTTCATGGAAAAACTCGAAGTGGACCAGGAAATCGCCAACATCCTGGTGCAGGAAGGTTTCTCGACGGTCGAGGAAATCGCTTATGTGCCGACCGGTGAATTGCTGGCGGTGGAGGGTTTCGACGAGGGTATCGTCGAGGAATTGCGGTCGCGCGCCAAGGATGCGCTGCTGACCGAGGCTCTGGCGGTCGAGGAAGACGTGGACGAGCACGCGCCGTCGGCGGAATTGCTGGCACTGGACGGCATGGACGAGGGAACCGCGTACGCGCTGGCCGAGCACGGCGTGGTCACGGTGGATGATCTGGCCGATCAGGCGGTGGACGACTTGATCGATATCGAGGGCATGGACGAGGAGCGCGCCGGCGTGTTGATCATGGCTGCGCGGGCGCCGATGTTGGCACGGATGGAGCAGGAAGCGCACTGAAACGACCGCAGCCCGGGTTCCGATACGGACGAGGGTAATTCGAGGCGGGCTTTTCCGGTACAGGGAAGTACCGTCGCGCCGGACGATCGTCGCCCGGCGGGGCAAACGTGGCGCGGCTTGGCCGCGACCGTTTGCATGCAAGCCGCGGCGGGACGCCCGGTCTTGCATCATCAATGCAGAGGTACGACACGATGTCGGAAGTCACAATCAAGCAGCTGGCTGGCCTGGTCGGCATCCCGGAAGACAAGTTGCTGACGCAGCTTGCCGAGGCCGGCATGCGCTTTGACAGCATCGACCAGGTGATCAGCAAACAGGAAAAGGGCAAACTGCTTGACTTCCTGCGCACCCATCACGGCAAGCAGGCGACGGCTGCAGCCGCCACGCCGAGGCAGATCACGCTGAAGCGCCGCAAGGTCAGCGAAATCACCGTTGCCGGCGGACGCGGTGCGAGTGCCAAGACCGTCAACGTGGAAGTGCGCGCCCGTCACACGTACGTCAAACGCGCCGCAATCGCGACCGATGGTGTTGTCGACAGCGAACGCGAGGAAGCATTGCGCAAGCTGAAGGAATCGCAGGAACAGCACGAGCGCGAGCTGGCCGAGCTGGCCGAACAGGACCGCCGTCGCAAGGAAGAACAGCTGCGGATGGAAGCGGCTGAGGCCGAGCGCAAACGCGCCGAGGAAGCGCGCGCGCTGGCGGAGGTCGAAGCGGCGGCCGCGCGCACCGCCGAGCCCGCCGCGACGGGGGAGGCGGATACGGCAACCGCGTCACCACGGCGCCACGACGCGCCGAAACCCGCGCGCGACAAGGACCCCGCCGCGCACAAATCCCGGCGTTCACGCGGTTCGCATCGCATGCGCGACGACGAAGAGGAGGGCGCAGCGCGTTATTCCGGCGGTGAATTGCATCTCACCGACGCCGAACGCGCGCGCCGTTCCACCCGCAAGCGCGGCAGGCCCCGGGCCGACCTTTCCCAGATCACCGGCCAGCACGGCTTCTCGATGCCGGTCGCGCCGATGATGCGCGAGATTTCGATCGGCGAAACCATCGTGGTGTCCGATCTCGCGCAAAAAATGGCGGTGAAGGGTTCGGAGGTCGTCAAGGCGTTGTTCAAGATGGGCACCATGGTGACCATCAACCAGACCCTTGACCACGACACCGCGGCGCTGGTAGTGGAGGAGCTTGGCCACAAGGCGGTCGATGCACAGGAGAAGACCGCCGAGACCGAACTGGCCGCGCACGTCGTCACGGATGCCGCCGAGGGCGAGCAGAAGCCGCGGCCGCCGGTGGTCACGATCATGGGTCACGTCGATCACGGCAAGACCTCGTTGCTCGATTACATTCGCACCACCAAGGTGGCGGCGGGCGAAGCCGGCGGCATCACCCAACACATCGGCGCGTATCACGTCGAGACGTCCAAGGGCATCATCACCTTTCTCGATACGCCCGGCCACGCGGCGTTCACCTCGATGCGTGCGCGCGGCGCGCAGTCCACCGACATCGTGGTGCTGGTGGTCGCGGCCGACGATGGCGTGATGCCGCAGACGGTGGAAGCCGTCCAGCACGCACGCGCGGCCAAGGTGCCGCTGATCGTCGCGGTCAACAAGATGGACAAGCCGGAGGCCAACCCGGACAGCGTGCGACAGGGGTTGTCGCAGTACGAAGTGATCCCCGAGGACTGGGGCGGCGACACCCAGTTCGTGCCGGTGTCCGCCAAGACCGGCATGGGCGTGGACGCATTGCTGGATGCCATCAGCGTGCAGGCCGAGGTGATGGAACTGAAGGCCGTGCCGGATGGCCGCGCTGCGGGCGTGGTCATCGAATCCAGCCTCGACAAGGGCCGCGGCCCGGTAGCGACGGTGCTGGTGCAGCAGGGCTTGCTGAAGCGCGGCGACTATGTGGTGTGCGGCATCGAGTACGGCCGCGTGCGCGCATTGTTCGACGAGGCCGGCAAGCAGGTTGAAGATGCCGGCCCCTCGATTCCCGTGCAGATGCTGGGTCTTTCCGGCGTACCCGAAGCGGGTGACGAGTTCGTGGTCGTGGCCGATGAAAAACTCGCCCGCAACGTGGTGTCCGAGCGCGAGACCCGGCGTCGCGAGAAGCGCCTGGTCACGCGCACCAACACGCTCGAAGACGTGATGGCGATGATGGGCAAGGGCGAGGGCCAGCAGACCCTCAACATCCTCATCAAGGCTGACGTGCAGGGTTCCGCCGAGGCGTTGCGCGAATCGCTGACCGCGATCAGCAACGACTTGGTGAAGGTCAACGTCATCGCGTCGGGTGTCGGTGGCATCACCGAATCCGACTCTACCCTGGCGGCGGCGTCCAAGGCGCTGGTGATCGGCTTCAATGTGCGCGCGGATGCCTCGGCGCGCAAGGTGATCGAGCAGAATGGTGTCGACCTGCGCTATTTCTCGATCATCTACGACGTGATCGACCAGGTGAAGCAGGCCGCTTCCGGCCTGATGGGCACCGAGGTGCGCGAGGAGATCCTGGGCGTTGCCGACGTGCGCAACGTGTTCCGCTCATCCAAGTTCGGCTCCATCGCCGGCTGCATGGTGATAGAAGGTACGGTCAAGCGGAACAAGCCGATCCGGGTGTTGCGTGACGACGTGGTGATCTTCGAAGGCGAGCTGGAATCGCTGCGGCACTTCAAGGAGAACGTCGACGAGGTGCGCAACGGCAGTGAGTGCGGCATCGGCGTCAAGCAGTACAACGACGTCAAGGCGGGCGACCGCATCGAGTGCTTCGAACGCGTCGAGGTGGCGAGGACGCTGTGAAGCCGGGACTCGGGACTCGGGACTCGGAAACGCGCCACTATCGATGTCGTCATTCCGGGGCCGCCGCGGCTTCATCGCGGCGGAACCAGGAATCCACTTTGATCTTTGCTGTTGATTTTCGCTCTTCCTGATGCCTACCCGTTCCTTCCTCCGTACCGATCGCGTCAATGCCGAGCTTCGTCGCGAAGTCGGCACGCTGGTGCACGCGGCGGTGCGTGATCATGCGTTGCCGCAAGCCAGCGTGGTAGATGTGGATGTCAGCCGCGAGCTTGATGTCGCGACGGTGTGGGTCACGGCGTTGCAGCCGGAGCATTCCACCGAAGTCGTGAAAGCATTGAAAGTGCTTGCGAAGGAATTCCGTCACCAGCTCGCGCGCCGCATGCGCATGCGGCGCGTGCCCGCGCTGCGTTTCAAATACGATGACTCCGTGGACAAGGGCGAGCGGATCGAGCGGTTGCTTCGGGACTCGGGACTCGGGACTCGGGACTCGGAAGAGCCGTAGTCACGCAGCCGTTCCGCGTCCTTTTCATTCCGGCGCGGGCTTCCATTCGCCACAGTCTTGCCTGACCATCCACGCATGGCAAAGTCCGAGTCCCGAGTCCCGAGTCCCGAGTCCCGCGCCGTCACCGGCATCCTCCTCCTGGACAAACCGTCAGGAATCACTTCCAACCGCGCGTTGCAACAAGCCAAGCGGCTGTTCGGGGCGGACAAGGCCGGGCACACGGGCAGCCTTGATCCACTGGCGACCGGCCTGCTGCCGATCTGTTTCGGCGAGGCCACCAAGATCGCGGGCCACTTGCTCGGCGCAGGCAAGGCCTATGCGGCCGAGTGCCGCCTCGGTGTCACCACCGACACCTGCGACAGCGACGGCGTGGTGCTGGTGGAGCGCGCGGTACCCGCGCTGGATGACCAGACGATTCGAAGCGTGCTCGCAGTGCTGACCGGGCCCATCGTGCAGGTGCCACCGGTGTATTCGGCGTTGAAACAGGGAGGTGTGCCGCTGTACAAACGCGCGCGCCGCGGCGAGACCGTCGAAGTGCCACCGCGCGAGGTCGAGGTGTTCCGTTTCGATCTGGTGGAACACATTGGCGACACGTTGCGCTTGTACGTGGAATGCGGC
>JBOHYV010000150.1:0-6097 GCA_050738135.1 Rhodanobacteraceae bacterium
GAGCCGCACAGTGAACCCAAGCCCCGACGATGCCGGGCCATCGCCGTCATCAGCACGCGCCGAACGCGCGCTGTTTTTTGTCGTCCTGCTCGGCATCGTCAGCCTGTTCGCCGACATGACCTATGAAGGTTCGCGTTCGATCTGGGGCCCGTTCCTCGGCACGTTGGGCGCGAGCGGGGCCATCGTCGGGCTGGTCGCGGGCGGCGGCGAACTGTTGGGTTACGTGCTGCGTCTGTTCACCGGTGCGCTGGCCGACAGGACGAAACGGTATTGGGCGATCACCATCGCCGGGTACGCGATCAACCTGCTCGCGGTGCCCGCACTGGCGCTGGCCGGCAACTGGCCGGTCGCGGCGGGCCTGGTGATTCTCGAACGCAGCGGCAAGGCACTGCGCACGCCGGCACGCGATGCGATGTTGTCGTACGCCGCGAAAGACATGGGCGGCGCCGGCTGGGCGTTCGGCCTGCACGAGGCGCTGGACTCGACCGGCGCGGTCCTCGGCCCGTTGATCGCGGCGCTGGTGCTGTTCCTGCACGGCGGCTTTCGGCACGCCTTCGCATGGCTGTTGCTGCCGGCCATCGGTGCACTGGCGACGCTCGCGATCGCGCGCACGAAGTTTCCGCAGCCGCAGGAACTCGATGCCGCTTCGGCGCCGCAAGTCTCCGACGCGCGCGCGTTGCGTGACCTGAAGGTGTTTCTGCTGGCGACGGCGCTGATCGCGGCGGGCTACTCCGATTTCGCGTTGATTGCATTTCATCTCGCGCGCGATCACGTCGTCGCGAATGACGTGGTACCGACCCTGTACGCCCTGGCCAGCCTCGCCGGTGGTGCGACGGCGCTGGTGATGGGCAAGCTCTTCGACCGGCGCGGCCTGTCGGTACTGCTGTGGGTCACGCTGCTGCCGGCGGCATACGCACCGTTGGTGTTCCTGGGCGGGCCCTGGGCGGCGGTGGCGGGCATGGTCCTTTGGGGGATCGGTTTCGGCGCGCACGATTCGCTGTTTCGCGCGGCGGTGGCACAACGCATCCCGCGCGAACGACGCGCCACGACCATGGGCATGTTCAACGCCATTTATGGCATCGCCTGGTTTCTCGGCAGCGTCTTGCTCGGCGTGTTGTACGATACAAGGCCGCTCTACACGGTCATCGCCGCCCTGGTCCTGCAGCTCGCGGCATGTCCCCTGTTGTGGAGCCTTCGTACTGGCAACGGGAGTGCTCCATGAACGACATGACTGCGAACGCCGAACCCGCACATTTGTCGCGCCACGACCGGGCGCTGCGCGAGAAGGCGCAGCAACTGCTCGACCACGCCGATGTGCGCATCGACGGCGACCGACCCTGGGATTTGCGGGTGCACGACGAGCGCGTGTTCGCGCGCACCTTCGCGCATGGTTCGCTCGGGCTCGGGGAGGCCTACATGGACGGCTGGTGGGATACACCTTCGCTCGATGAATTTTTCCACCACGTGTTGGGCGCACATCTCGACGAACACCTGCGCGATTTCGAAGCCCTGCGTGCGCACCTGCGTGCCCGCTTCATCAACATGCAGCGCGGCCGCAAGGCGTTCAAGATCGGCAAGGCGCATTACGACATAGGCAACGACCTGTTTGCGAAGATGCTGGGCAAGCGCCTGGTGTATTCCTGCGGCTACTGGAAGGACGCCGGCAATCTCGACGACGCCGAAGAGGCCAAGCTCGACCTGGTCTGCCGCAAACTCAAGTTGCAGCCCGGCATGCGGATCCTCGACATCGGCTGCGGCTGGGGCGAGGCACTGAAATACGCGGCCGAAAAATATGGCGTGTCGGGCGTCGGTGTTACGGTGTCCGAACAGCAGGCACAGTTCGCACGCGACCTGTGCAAGGGGCTGCCCGTGGAAATCCGCCTGCAGGATTACCGCGACCTCGACGAAAAATTCGATGCGGTGTTCTCGATCGGCATGTTCGAGCACGTCGGCTGGAAGAATTACCGCACCTACTTCCAGGTCTGCAAGCGATGCCTGAAGGACGACGGCCTTTCGGTGCTGCACTGCATCGGCGTCAACTCCACGCCCTCACGACCCGATCCGTGGATCGAGAAATACATCTTCCCGAATTCGATGGTGCCCGCAGCGGCGCAGGTCACGCCGGCGCTCGAGAACCTGTTCGTGGTCGAGGACTGGCACAACTTCGGCACCGACTACGACAAGACCCTGATGGCATGGCTCGCCAACTTCGACGCGGCGTGGCCGGAACTTTCAGCCCACAACCCGCGTTACGACGAGCGCTTCCGCCGGATGTGGCGCTACTACATCTGCGGTTCGGCCGCCACCTTCCGGACCCGCCGCGACCAGCTGTGGCAATTGACGCTGTCGCCGCACGGCGTGCCGGGCGGCTATCGCGTACCACGCTAGAAGGCTGCCGGGAATGACCCGCCGGCAATAAGGTCATCCGCGCCATCATCAACGCGTTCCCCTCCTGACCGGGTTGGGTTATGGTGGTCATGCACTCGCCGGTCGGGCCAGGTTTTCGATGCGTCGCGTTTTCGCCCTTCCCTTCATCGTTCTGGCACTGGCGCTTCCTGTCGAAGCGCTTGCCCACGCGGCACTGTGGGTGGTGAAGAGCCCGACCGCGACGGTGTACCTGTTCGGGACAATCCATGCGCTCCCGCGGGGCATGCACTGGCATTACCCCGTGCTCGACCAAGCCCTGGCCGCCAGCGGCTCGTTGTACGTCGAGGAGGACGACAGCACCCGTGCGAAGGTGACCCGGCTTGTCCTGAAGTACGGGGTGAATCCCCTTGACCGTGCGAATCTCGCATCCCTGCTGGAGGGACACCCGGCCTATCACCCGTACATCTTTGACGGGAGACGTTCGCACTACATGTCCCAGTCCATCAGTGCGGCCCGGCTGAACGTGGCGGCGCGACATGCCGGTCTCCCGGTCGCCACGGTGGAAGAGATGAAACCGTGGATCGCGGCAATGGCCCTTACCGTCGCATCGACCGACAGTTCAGGTTACGAACCGCAACTCGGCGCCGACACGGAGCTTGAACGTGAATTCAAGGCGGACCACAAGTCGGTCCACTCCTTCGAAACCAGCCGCGAACAGATCGAGTTCTTTGCCGACATGCCCACCCGGATACAACTTGAGCTGCTGCAGACCGTTCTCGATCAACGAACGCACGGTGCCGTGCAGGCCGCGCAATTGGCGCGTGACTGGCAGGCCGGAGACACCAGCGCCATTGCCGAGGCGGTGCTGGACCAGATGCGCAACAACCATCCTGAAGTTTACGAAGTGCTGCTGCTCGACCGCAATCGCAAGTGGGCGCAGCGCATCGCATATCTGCTCCAGCAACACGGCACCGTTTTCGTCGCAGTCGGCGCGGGTCACCTGACCGGGCCAGGTAGCGTGCAGGCGCAACTTTCCTTGCTCGGCATCGAATCCCGGCGTGTGCACTGAGCTTCACCCTGCAATAACAGTTTATTCACCGGTGGTTGCCGGTTCGCGTGACGCCGGCATCGCTGTGTTCGATGAATCCCGCACTTTTCGCAACTTCACGGAACCCGCCGCGTGCCATAATTCCAGCAGGGCAATGACACGAGGTTCTGATGAAAGCGCTGCGACAACTCTGGGTCGCCCTCGTGATTCTGTTGTTTGTCTGCGTGCCCGCGATGGCGAACCCGGCGCTGTGGGTGGTGAAGAGCCCAACCGCAACGGTATACCTGTTCGGGACGATCCACGTGCTCCCGGAGGCCATGCACTGGCATTACCTCGCGCTTGACCAGGCGCTGAAGGCCAGTGATTCGCTGTACGTCGAGGAAGATGACAGTTCCCCCGTCAACATGCGGGCACTGGTCATCAGGTACGGCGCGAACCCGGTGGATCGTGCGAAGCTCGAATCCCTGCTCACGGAATATCCAGCCTATCGCCCTTACCTCGCGGACGCGGTGCGGCCGTACAGTACACTCAAACCTACCGATGCAGCGCGGCTGCGCATCGCGGCGGACCACGCCGGCCTGCCGGACGGCGCGGCCACGCTCGGAGCGATGAAACCCGCGCTGGCGGCGCTGGCCCTCACCGCCGCAACGACCAGGCGGTCCGGTTACGAGCCGCGATTGGGTGCCGACATTCAGCTGGTACGCGAATTCAGGACGGAACGCAAGCCGATCCGTACTTTCGAGACCGCGCGCGAACAGGTCGAGTTCTTTGCCGACATGCCTTGGCAACTGCAAGTGGAACTGCTGAGGAGCCTTCTCCACAAGGACACGCACGATGCCATCAAGACCGCGGATCTGGTGCGTGATTGGCAAACCGGCGACATCGATGCCATCGACAGCGCAGTGATCAGCGTGATGCGCATGTACCACCCCGACCTGTACCGCGTGCTGCTGGTCAACCGCAACCGCAAGTGGGCCGGACGGATAGCGAAGTTGCTGGAACAACATGGCACCATTTTCGTCGCGGTCGGCGTGGCGCATCTTGCAGGCCCCGACAGCTTGCAGGCGCAACTCTCCACGCTCGGCATAAAAACCGAACGCGTGCATTGACGCGCGCGCCCCGCGACAATTCCCCGATTCGAAAGCCCGATCCCGGCCTGCGCCGGGGTGATGGAAGACCATGACCGCATTGCAAGCCAGCTTCGAACAGATACCGCTGCGCGAATACGCCGAGCGCGCCTACCTCGACTATTCGATGTACGTGGTGCTGGACCGTGCCCTGCCGTTCATCGGCGATGGCCTGAAACCGGTGCAGCGGCGTATCGTGTATTCGATGAGCGAGCTCGGTCTCGCCGCCCCGGCCAAGCCCAAGAAGTCCGCCCGCACGGTCGGCGACGTGATCGGCAAGTTCCACCCGCACGGCGATTCGGCCTGCTACGAGGCCATGGTGCTGATGGCGCAACCGTTCTCGTACCGCTATCCACTGATCGACGGCCAGGGCAACTTCGGTTCGCCGGACGATCCGAAATCCTTCGCGGCGATGCGCTATACCGAATCGCGGCTCACGCCGATCGCCGAAATGCTGCTTGGCGAACTCGGGATGGGCACGGTCGAGTGGACGCCCAATTTCGACGGCACGCTGAAGGAACCTTCGTGGCTGCCCGCGCGCATGCCGCATGTGCTGCTGAATGGTTCCACCGGCATCGCGGTCGGCATGGCGACCGACATTCCGCCGCACAACCTGCGCGAACTGGCAGCGGCGTGCATCCATTTGCTCGACGAGCCCGGCGCCAGCGTTGCCGAACTGTGCGAACATATCAAGGCCCCGGATTATCCCACCGCGGCCGAAATCATCACGCCGCGCAACGAGCTCACGGCAATGTACGCGACCGGCAACGGTTCGGTACGCTGCCGCGCGGTGTATACCGAGGAACGCGGGAACATCGTGTTGACCGCATTGCCGCACCAAGTCTCACCGGCCAAGGTGATCGAGCAGATCGCCGCGCAGATGCGCGCGAAGAAGCTGCCGATGCTGGAGGACCTCCGCGACGAATCCGATCACGAGAACCCGGTGCGACTGGTCTTGATCCCGCGTTCCACCCGCGTGGATACAGAAGCGATGATGCAACACCTGTTCGCGACCACCGATCTCGAAAAGAGCTTCCGGGTCAACCTCAACATGATCGGGCTGGACGGCCGCCCGCAGGTCAAGACACTGAAGCAGATCCTCGAGGAATGGCTGCGCTTCCGCGACGACACGGTGACGCGGCGCCTGCAGCACCGCCTGGACAAGGTGGGGCGCAGGCTGCACCTGCTGGAAGGTTTGCGGATCGTCTTCCTCAACCTTGACGAGATCATCAGGATCGTCCGCCACGTGGACGAGCCGAAGCCTGCCTTGATCGAGCGCTTCAGGCTTTCCGAGGAACAGGCTGACTACATCCTCGAAACGAAGTTGCGGCAGCTCGCGCGGCTGGAGGAGATGAAGCTCGACGCCGAGCGCAATGCGCTGGAAGAGGAGCGCGCGAAGATCGAAGTGACGCTGAAATCGAAGGCCCGCCTGAGGAGCCTGATCAAGCAGGAGCTGCGCGCCGACGCAGACAAGTACGGTGACGCGCGGCGCGCGCCGCTGGTGGAACGCTCGGCGGCGCAGGCCCTGGACGCGAGCGAGCTGGTCGCATCCGAA
>JBOHYV010000151.1:0-6084 GCA_050738135.1 Rhodanobacteraceae bacterium
GTCGAACAGCGCGCGCGCGTCGTCGCGATCCTGCATGCCGACCAGGTCGCAGGCCCGCAGCGTGCTCATCAGGTCGGCGTGGCAGGGCAGATTGATCAACAGTTCCGGTGGCGGCAGCGGGATGTGCAGGAAAAAACCGATGCGTGCGCCGATCCCGAGGTCGCGCAGCTCCGCGGCCAGGGGAATCAGGTGGTAATCGTGGATCCAGATGTTGTCGTCGTCGCGCAGCAACGGCGCCAGCCTTTCCGCAAACAATTTGTTGACCGCGCGGTAGCCGGTGTATTGCGCCCGGTTGTATTGCATCACGGTCGGCTGGAAATGCAGCAATGGCCACAGCGTGCGGTTGGCAAAGCCAAGGTAGTAGGCTTCGTATTCCTCGCGGGTGAGATCGAGCAACGCGTAATCGATCGTGCCCGCGCGTTCGCGATGCAGCGTGCGTTCGGACTCCGCCACGCGCTTGCCGCTCCAGCCGAACCACAGGCCGCCGTGTTCCTTCAGCGCTGCACGCATCGCCGCGGCAAGCCCGCCGGCGCGGGTTTCCATCGGCTGTGCGACGCGATTGGACACGACCACCAGACGGCTCATACCACGTCGCTCCATTTGGTGGACAAGGCGCGTGCGGCGTTGATCAGGCCGACCATCGAATAGGTTTGCGGAAAGTTGCCCCACAATTCCCGGCGTTTCGGATCGAAATCTTCGGACAGCAGTCCCAGCGGATTGCGGATGGCGAGCAATTTCCTGAAAAGCTTGCGGGCCTCGTCCCGGCGGCCGATCGCGAGCAACGCCTCGACATACCAGAAGTTGCAGACCAGAAAGCTGGTCTGGGGCGCGCCGAAGTCGTCCGGATGCGCATAGCGCAGCAGCAAACCATCGCGCATCAGGGTCTTGCCGACTGCGTCCACCGTCTTGATGAAGCGCGGATCGTCGGCGCTGACGAAACGCAGGCCTTCCAGCAGCAGCAGACTGGCGTCGAGCTGGTCGCTGCCGAACGATTCCACGAAGTAGCCGTCCTTGTGCACCGCGCGCCTCAATATCTGCGCGTGGATGAGGCGTGCGCGCTTGCGCCAGTACTTGACCCGATCGTCGAGCTTCAGCCAGCTGGCGATGTTGGCCAGCCGGTCGCAGGCCACCCAGCACATCACCGCGGAATAGGTATGTACCGATTTTCGCCCGCGCAGCTCCCACAATCCGGCGTCGGGCTTGTCGTGCAGGCGCCATGCGGCTTCGCCGCAACGCTCCAGGCGCCGGAATTCGGTTTCGTCGCCGACCCGGTTGAGGCGTTGGTCGCAGAACATCTGCGTGGCCGCCAGCACCACGCTGCCGTAGATGTCGTGCTGTTCCTGCTTCCACGCTTCGTTGCCGATCCGCACCGGGCCCATGCCGCGGTAGCCGGCGAGGGTGGATGCCTCGCGTTCGGGCAGTTCGTCCTGGAAATGGATGCCATATACCGGCGCCATCTCGTCTTCCCCGACTGCGAGATTGAAAATATAGCGCACGTATTCCTCCATGCTGCGGGTGGCGCTCAGGCGGTTCAGCGCGCGCACCGACAGCGCGGCATCGCGCGGCCAGCAATACCGGTAGTCCCAAGTGCGCACCGTGTCCGGCGCCTCGGGAATCGAGGTGGTCATGGCGGCGACGATCGCACCAGTGCCTTCGTACTGGCACAGCTTCAGGGTGATCGCGGCGCGGATCACCGCATCCTGCCATTCGGCGGGAATGGACAGGTAGCGCGCCCACTCGTGCCAGTACGACAACGTCGCGTCCAGCGCGTCTTCGAAGTAGCGGCCCGGCGACTCCTGCAACGTCTCGTCGGTGCCCAGTACGACGTGCACGTCGTGGTCGAGCAGGAACGGCAGCGTGTCGCGCAGCATCGGCAATTGCGCGTCGGTGGTGACGCGCATCACCAGCGGATCCAGCAGGAAGCGCATGTGGTTGGAGCCGAACGTGCTTTCGGGCTTGCAGGCGCCGTAGCCGGTCAGCGGCCGCATGCGCAGCGCGATGCGCGGCGAGCCGGACAGCGGCCGTACGCGCCGCAGGATCTGCATCGGATGGAAAGTGCGCTCGTGCTGCTTGTAGCGCGGCGCGAAATCCGTGATCTCGACCCGTGCGCCGTGCTTCGAGGTCAGCGTGGTCACCAGCACCGCGCTGTTGTCCCGGTAGTGCTGCTCGTGGCCGATCTCGTCTTCAAGGGCGATATCGAAGAATCCGGCGTCGCTGAGCTTCGGCTGCAGCAGGGAGCAGAACACCGGGTCGCCGTCGAACGCGGGCACGCAATGCCAGACGATGCGCCCGCGCGCGTCGATCAGGGCATTGACGGTGCCGTTGCCGATGATGCCGAGATCGAGATCGGCGTGGTCGCGCGCCGCGGCCCGTGCCGGCTTGCGCGATCGGGCACGGCGTGTCGGTTTGGGTTTCGATGGTTTCGATTTTGACGTCAATGCTTGACTCCTTGTCGGTGCGTGGAATGGATCCGTCCGGCGTGCGCGACCCGTTCAGACGTTCGGCGCGCAGGCCAATGCATGCAGCCACGCGCGTACCGCGGCGGGGTCGGCCAATGCGTGGCGGGCTTCGGTCGGGCGGCGCGCGCCCACGACCACACTGACGCCATCGCGCGCGTTGGCGCGACGGAACGCATCCTCGTCGGTCAGGTCGTCGCCCAGCATCCACGGCGTGCGTCCCCGAAAAGGCGGCTCCGTCATCAGTGCGTCGAGTGCGCGGCCCTTGTCCACGCCGGCAGGCTTCAGTTCGATCACGTAATCGCCGCGCTGCACCGCGTAGCCTTTCCCGGCGTCCTGCAGCAGCATGCGCACGATGCGCTCGGCCGCGGCGCGCGCAGCCGGTGCGCGACGATAATGCAGCGCCAGTGCGCGGCGCTTGTCTTCCAGCATCATGCCGGGTTCGGCGGCGGTGAGCGCTGCGGCGCGCGCGCGTACCTTCACAAACGCGGCGGCATCACCGGTGGCGCGCACCCGGCCGTCGGGCACGCGCAGCTCGGCGCCGTGCAGACCGGCGGCGACGTGGTGTTCCCAGTCGAACAATGCGTCGAGTTGCGACAGCGGGCGCCCGCTCAAAAGCGCCACCGCCCCGCCGAGGCGCGTGCGCATGCGGGCCAGGTCGTCGTGCAGCCGTGCATCGACGTGCACCCCGTCGGGACAGTGCGCGAGATCCAGCAACGTGCCATCGACATCCAGGAACAGCGCCCAGCCGGAATCGGCGCCGATCCGGGGCGGCGCGGGCAACGTCGTCGCGATGTCGGCACGGAGCGTGGACACCTCGGCTCAGCATGAGCTGCACATGCGGTCATTGTGCCGCAGCGCACGTGAACAGCCCTTTCACGTCCACGAGGGTTGTGCGGCCGGCCAGACCACGGGATTCCGCGGTGGCCTGCGGCGCGTGCAAGCACGATCGCGAGGCGCTTGCGCCTCGCAGCCGGTCCGTTGTTGCGCCTATACTCTCAGGCGTCAGGTGGGCGCCACCAGGAAATGCGCCATGGACAAAAGGGACAAGCCGCACGACGGCAAGCGGAAGGCGTCGACGGCGACCGCCGCCGCCCCGCGCAAGCGGGACGGTGCGCAGCGTTTCCTGTTGAAGCTGGAAGAGGCGCTGCGGCCGCTGGGCGAGCCGCAGGCGGTCCGGGCCGAAGCCGCGAAACAACTGGGTTCGTACCTGGAGGTCGATCGCGCGTTTTGCGCGGAAGTCGATGGCGGCGGCGATACCTTTTTGGCGTGCGGCTATTGCCGCGACGGCGCGCCGGCGGTCGCGGGCCGTTACCGGCTGGATGATCTGGGGCTCGCGGCCGCCGAGTCCATGCGAGCCGGTCGCGCGCTGGTCGTCGCGGATATTGAAGCCTCCGATGAATTCGCCGACGCCGAGAAGCGTCGCTGCCGCGAATCGGGGATCGCTGCGGCGCTGCAGGTTCCGCTGGTCGAGGATGGGCGTCTGAAGGCGTTCCTCGCACTGCACCAGTCAACCCCTCGCGCCTGGACGCCCGGTGAAGTGGCGCTGGCCACCGGCGTGGCCGAACGTACCCGGGCCGAGGTCGTGCGTACGCAAGCGAAAGCGGCGCTGCGGATCAGCGAGGAAAAATACCGCAGCCTGTTCGATTCGATCGATCAGGGCGCATGCGTGATGGAGGTGGAATATGCCGCGGACGGGCGCATCGCCGAGCTGTATTTCCGGGAGGTGAACGCGGCGTTCGAGCGCCAGGGCGGTTTCCACGACGTGGTGGGCAAGCCGGTCAGCCGGTTCATGCCGAGCCTTGAGCAGTATTGGCGGGACGCCCACACCCGCGCGATGCAAGACGGCCAGCCCACGCGCGTGGAAAATTACCTGGCGGATCGCGAACGCTGGTACAGCGTTCAGTTCGCGCGGATCGGCGGCCCGGGCAGTCGCTTGCTGGCGGCGGTTTTCGAAGACATCACCGTACGCAAGGATGCCGAGCGGGTCGTCACCCGGCTGGCCGAAATCATCGAGTCCTCCGACGACGCCATCGTCAGCAAGAACCTCGATGGCATCATCCAGACCTGGAATGCGGGCGCCGAGCGGATGTTCGGCTACACCCCCGAAGAGGCGATCGGAAAACCGATCACGATCCTGATGCCGCCCGATCGGCTCGACGAGGAGCCGGGCATCCTGGCGCGCATCCGTCGCGGTGAGCGCATCGACCATTACGAAACCGTGCGCCAGCACAAGAACGGCACGCGGCTCGATATTTCGCTCACCGTATCGCCGATCGTGGATCGCGAAGGCAAAGTGGTGGCGGCCTCCAAGATCGCGCGCAACATCACGCAGCGCAAGCGTACGGAAACCATGCTGGCCGAACGCGATGCGCGTCAGCGGTTCCGGCTGAAGCTTGCCGACATGGTGCGGGAACAACCCGATGAGCGGGCGATCGGCGAGGTGGTCGCGCGCATGCTGGCACGGCATCTGTACGCGGACCGTTGTTTCGTCATCCGGATGTCGCGCGCGGAGGATTGGGCGCGACTCGGGGCCGAATATCGCCGTGCCAACCTGCCCTCGATCTTCGGGGCAACCGACGAAGTGCGTGTGTCGGGTTTCCCGACCTGCCTGCGGACCATGGGAACCGACCCGGTGGTGGTCCATGACATCGCGGGCGACGCCCGGTTCGCCGCCGCCGAACGTTCCGCCATCACCGCCTTGCGGGGCATGACGGCGTTCATCGCGGCGCCGCTGAGCGAAGGCACGCGGGTGTGGGCGGTGGTGGCGGGCAGCGCGACCGCGCGCCACTGGAGCCCGGAAGAAGTTCAGCTGGTCGAGGACGTCGCCGAGCGCGCCTGGGCGGCGATCGAACGGGCGCGCGTGGAGCTCGCGCTGCAGGAGAATCAGGCTCGCCTGCAACAGGCCAACCGCGCCAAGGATGAATTCATCGCCATGCTGAGTCACGAGCTGCGCAACCCGCTGGCGCCGATCGCGACCACGCTGCAACTGATGAAGCTGCGTGCGCCGGCTGTGTTCGCGCGCGAGCGCAGCATCATCGAAACGCAGGTGCGCGACCTTACCGCGCTGGTGGACGACCTGCTCGACGTCACGCGCATCGCGCGCGGCAAGGTCGAGCTGAAAACCGAAGCCGTGGCGGTCGAAGATGTCGTCGCGACGGCGGTGGGGACCACCCGGAACCTGCTGGAAGAACGGCGGCAATCGCTGCAGACCGACGTCGAGCGCGACCTGATGGTGTCGGGCGACCGGCGACGGTTGGTGCAGGTGCTGGTCAATCTGCTCAGCAACGCTTCCAAATATTCGCCGCCGGATAACGCGATCCGCCTCGGCGCGGTTGCCGAAAACGGCCTGCTGGTGGTGCGCGTGCGCGATCAGGGCCAGGGCATCGAGCCGGAACTGCTGCCGCGCGTTTTCGAATTGTTCACCCAGAGTGCACAGTCGATCGACCGCGCGCATGGTGGCTTGGGATTGGGTCTGGCGATCGTGCGCAATCTGGTCATGCTGCACGGCGGCAGCGTGGAAGCCTCCAGCGAAGGCCGAGGCAAGGGCAGCGAATTCACGGTGCGCCTGCCATTGCTGGAACGGCGGCGCGAATCCGGCGGCGACGGCGTGGTCCACATGCCCCGG
>JBOHYV010000152.1:0-6047 GCA_050738135.1 Rhodanobacteraceae bacterium
GGTCTCCGGGAAAAACGCGGCCACGGCATGTCGTGCCTCGGCAAAAAACAGCCAGCGCTCGACGAACAAACCCGCGACGCAGGCGATCGCGACCAGGGGAGCGATCCATGCCAGGTGGCTGGGCAACGCGATTGCGATGCCCAGCACCGGCAGGATCGTGAACAAGCTGACGGCGATTCGACGCAAGCGCGTCGAATGTTTGCGTGCCAGCACGAATGCCATCTCGCGGGTGAGATAGCTTTGTTCGGTAACCGGTCCCTCGAACGCGCGCACCCGGCCCAGCATTTCCAGCCCCGTGGCATGGCCGGGGGTGTTCACGGGCAGCACGTCGATGCGCCGCCAGTAGTCGATCTTGATCACGGCCGCGACGACTGCCAGCGTCAGCAACGCCAGCGGGAACGCCACAGCTGTCGTCGCGCCTGTCGTGAATGCCAGCCACGTCCATAACCACAGTCCGCCCGACAGCAACGCGAATGCGAAATACAGCGGCAACACCTGGCGCATGCGCCACGCGTGAATGGTCTTCAGTGAACGATAAATGTTGGCGGTGCACAGGATGGTTGCGAGTGCACCAAGCGCCAGCAGTGCACCGGCAATGCGGACGGCGACGCCTCCGTTGCCTGCAAATGCGAGCCATGCCATCGCCAACATCGGCAAATAAGTGAAGAGCGAGGTGACGCCTTCGCGCGACAGCCACGATGAACGCCATTGGCTCAGTGCGCGCCATGCGCGTTCGGGGCGGCCCAGGTGCGAAGTCGACGCCAGCAAACCCGCCGTCACCAGCACGAACCCGAAAGCCAGCGGTACCAGGATGCCATTGCCCTGGCGCGGATAAATGCCGGCGGCCAGGGCGAGGCCGAGCAGGCACCAGAGTCCGTAGCCCGTGCCGCTCAACACCGTGAAGAAGATCACCGAAAGGGCGGGTTTCATCGCGACAACGCCTTGTCCAGCCAGCGCAACAGCGGAGGCAGTTGCGCGGTATCGAGGGATTCCCCGGCGGATTGCGGCGGTGTCGCGTCCACCGAACCGTTTCGGCGCGGACGCGGCGGCAAGTAACGATTGACCGGCCCGTAACCGAACTCCGGCATCAGCGCGTAACCTTCGCGTTCGGCCACGACTTTTGACACGTCGGAATCCGGATCGCCCAGATCACCGAACATCCGCGCACGGGTTGGGCAGGCCAGCACGCAGGCCGGCTGCCGGTCGCGTTCTTCCAGCGTTTCGTTGTAGATGCGATCGACGCACAGCGTGCACTTTTGCATGGTGCCGCGCCTGGAATCCTTGCGGCCTGCATCCGATGTTGGCGTCTTTGGATGCGGCAGTGCAATCTCGCGCGCGCCGTAGGGACACGCCCACGCGCAAAGTTGGCAACCGATGCACTTGTCTTCATCGACCAGCACGATGCCGTCCCCGGCACGCTTGTAGCTGGCGCCTGTCGGGCACACCGTCACGCAATCCGGCGTTTCGCAGTGCAGGCACGAGCGCGGAAAGTGCACCATCTGCGGGACGGGAGCGCTGTCGTTCCTGGGCGATGGTTCGGCGGTGACTTCGTAGCTATGCACCCGGTTGAACCACACGCCGTGCGGCTCGGCGCCATAAGGATCGTCGTCTGCGAGCGGCCCGAAGTCGCCACCGTCGTTCCATTCCTTGCATGCGACGGCGCAGGCGTGGCAGCCGACGCAGATGTCGAGGTCGATCACCAACCCGAGCTTTTTTTTCGTTGGCGCGGGCAGGCTGGTCATTGGTGACTTCCCGCAAAGGTTTCGCTCGCCTCGGCGGGATTGCGTGTCGACATCCGTGTCTTTTTTCCGCCCGCCTCCCGGGCGTGCGTGCCACTTTCTCTTGCGTGGCCAAGAGAAAGTGGCCAAAGAGAAGGCGACCCCGCGGACGCGCCCTTCGCACGTCCGTGTGCTGCGGGTTCGCTCGCAGCCCCCGGGGTTCGCCGATGGCCCGTCCATGGACCTGCGGCGAACTGGCCCACTTCCTGTGGGCCATCCTTCGGACTGATCCATCGTCTACTCGCCGCGTCCGAGGGGCCCCGTTGGGCGCGCGTCGTGCGCGCGTGGCAGGGTGAAGCAGGATGCTGAGCGTCGCTTCGAACGAGGCCATGGATGGCCGTCATCAAAGCGCAAACCGCGCCGTTGCATGACGCCGCGGCGCACAGCCGATCGCGCGAGCAAGGCGCGCATGTCCGACGCCATGGATGGCCGAGTTCGTGCCGGCGCGCGATCGGCGAGCACCAAGGGCAGTCGAGCCGACACGATGTCGGCGAGGCCGTCATCCCCGGCGCAATGGTTTTGGCTACTTTTGCCGAAACAAAAGTAGCCCGCGCGTCAGGAGGCGCGCGGAAACGAGACATGGATGTCAAACCACGTGGAAACACGGATTGTCAAAACGGCCAGATCCTGGGAATGATGATCATCGACAGCGCGCAGAACAGCGTGATCAACGGCACGCCGACCTTGGTGAAGTCGGTGAAACGATAGCCGCCAGCGTAATACACCATGGTGTTGGTCGGATACCCGACCGGCGTCGCGAACGACGTGGCGGCGGCGAACGCGACCGCCACCACGAACGGGCGCGGATCGGCGTTCACGGCGTGGGCGACGCTGACGGCGATGCCGACCATCAGCACCACGGATGGATTGTGTCCCATCAACTCGGTCAAAAGCGCGGTGAGCACGTACACCATGAGCAGGGCAGCCAGGGGGCCGTGATTGCCGATGATGTCGAGCGCGCCGTGCACCACCATGTTGGCGAGCCCGGTTCGCTCCATCGCGATGCCGAGCGGCAGGATCGCCCCGAGCAGGATGATGATCTTCCAGTCCATGCCCTGGTAGATGTCCTTGCGTCCGAAGCAGCGAGTCAATGCCATCGCGGCGACGCCGCAGATCGCGGCGATCGGTATCGGCAGCCAGCGCAGCGCCGACACCACCACCACCGCGGCCATGATGCCGACCGCGATGAATGCCCTGGATTTCGGGCGGCGTGCATCGTCGCGTTCGTTCAGCACCACGAAGCGGTCGTCTCCGCGCAGTCGTTGCACCGAGTCGGCCGGCAACAACATCATCAGGACATCGCCGGTCTGGAACGCGACGTCGCGGATCTTGTCGCGCAGCAGGTGGCCGCGGCGGTGAATGCCGAGTACGGTGGCGTTGTAATTGGATTGCAGGTCCAAGTCGCGCAGGGTACGATCTTCGGCCAGGCTGGCGGGTGCGATCATCGCTTCGACCAGCACGTTGGCCCGGTCGCCGTCCTCGACGTGGGTGAACTCGGGATTGATTTCCAGCCCCGCGTGTTTGCGAAAGTCTTCAAGCTTGTCCCACTCGCCGCGTACCAGCAGCACGTCGCCGGTGGTGAGTTTCTGGGTACGTGGCGACCACATGTGCTGCTCGCCGCGCAGCAGCTCCAGCGGATACACGCCGCGGTCGCCCAGTTTCGCTTCGGCGATGGTTTGCCCGACCAGTGGCGAATCCGACATCACCTTGAGCTCGGTCACGTATTTCCCGACCTGCAACGGACCGGCCGCGGTATTGTCGAGGTGTCTGGGCAGCAACCAGCGCCCGATCACCATCAGATAAGCGATGCCAGCGATGGCCAGCAACACGCCGAGCGGCGTGAATTCAAAGATCCCGAATGCGCCAAGCCCCTGTTTTTGCGCCAGCGAATCGACCAGCAGGTTGGACGAGGTGCCGATCAGCGTGCATACGCCGCCCATCTGTGCCGCGAACGCCATCGGCATGAGTACCCGCGCGGGCGAGGTGTTGGTGCGCTGGCACACCCGCAAGGCCAGCGGCAGGAACGTGGCGACCAGTGCCGTGTTCTTGATGAAGGCACCCAGCGGGGCGATCACCAGCATCATGCCGAGCGACAGCAACCACGGTTTGCGAATGCGCGAGAGCAGGTTGATGATCGGGTCCAGCGCACCGGAACGTTCGATGCCCAGCGCCAGCGCGAACATCGCCGCGACCGTGACGGTTGCTTCGTTGCTGAACCCGGACAACGCCTGTTCGGGCGTGACGATCCCCAGCCCGACCAGCAGCGCCAGCGTGATCAGCGCGACCACATCCACGCGCACTTTCTCGCTGGCGAACAACGCCATCGCGATCACGATGATTGCGGCGGTGGCCCACGCTTGCCAGGTCATGGGCGTTGGCTCATCGTGATTGCCGAGTCAGGCAATGGAATTCTCCCCGCTGCGATTGAGATTCCGGCGTGCTGCTTCGGCGTCTTTTCGCGCCGATGGTCGTTGTGTCGCCGTTTCCGCAGTGGCGGATGTCTGCAAACACGGCGGCACGAAAGCCAGCTTGCCATGCCGTTGCAAAAAATTCGTTCAGATATCCGTTGGTTCGAACCGATGGCCTGCCCGGTGGGGTTCCGGATCGGGTTCCAGCCGTACCTTGAGGTCGAACCATGCAGCCTGTCCGGTCACCGGGTCGCCGTTGCCGTGTCCATCGGCCGAGCGCTCGCCAATGAGATGGTTCAGGAGAAACCCATCCGTGAATTCCGGCGCATTGGCGGAAAGCTTCCACGATCCACGCTTCTTGCCGATCGCGTTCCACGTCCACAGCGTGCCGGGTGCGGTCGCGGCATGCGCGCGCACTTCGACGCGGATCCGTCCGCGCGGCGACGCAATCCATGCCCAATCGCCATCTTCGATCGAATGTTCGGCGAGGGTTCGAGGGTGCACGTACAACACATTGCGCGCGGCAATCTGGCGCAGCCAGCGGTTTTGCGATCCCCACGCGTGATACATGAACATCGGTCGCTGGGTGATGGCGGAGAGCGGAAAGTGTTCTCCCCGCTCCCTCCGGGAGGGCGGTTGCGAAGCGCCGGATGAGGGTTCGTTCTCTTGCGGGGGCATACTCGATATCGGACCCTCACCCGCCCTTCGGGAAGCGCTACGCGCTCGCCCTGCGCTCGCCTCTCCCGGAGGGAGAGGGGAATCGGTCTCGCTTTGCGACGCGTACCAAAAGGGCACTGGATCAAAATACCGCTCGACGCGAGCGCGTTCCGAAGCCGGTGGCTGCACCGCACCATGGCCTCGCGCCGCGAGCCGGAATCGCTGCAGGACTTCGCAATACAACTGCATCGTGACGGGCTCGGTCGAAGCCACGAAGCCCATCGACTGCGCCCATTCGAGGTAATCGCGATTGGCCATCCGGTAGTAGGCGCCCGCTTCCGGTACGCGTGATTCGAAGAAACAACCGTGCTCGATATAGCGCTGCAACTGGTCGGGGTTCGGCGCGCCCTTGCCGGTTTTGGATCCGTCCGCGCCGCGCCAGCCGGCCAGCATTCCGACGCCCGGCGCGCGTTCATGGCGTGCCATGTAATCGGCGTAGTTCTGGTAGACAGGCTGGCCGTCGGCATCGGCCATGTTCGGCAACTTCAGGCGCACGCCCAGATCCAGCAGTA
The DNA here is from genome assembly GCA_050738135.1 of Rhodanobacteraceae bacterium. Taxonomy (GTDB): domain Bacteria; phylum Pseudomonadota; class Gammaproteobacteria; order Xanthomonadales; family Rhodanobacteraceae; genus 66-474. Next base: position 5,416 of record JBOHYV010000152.1, read on the forward strand.
CGTCCTGGAACGGACGCACGTCGCGATCGGGCGTGACGACCGGCTGGCGGATGGCGTCGGCCGCGCTTTCGGCGTCGCTGATCGGTCGGTCCAGCAGGCTGATGCAGTCGTAGCGTTCGAGGTACGTCGTGTCCGGTAGCACCAGGTCGGCGAACGCGACGGTTTCCGAGTCGTAGGCGTCCACATAGATGATGTGTGGAATCCGGTAATTGTCGTGCTCGTCGCGTGCGCACAGCAGTTTGCGCGTGGCGGCGGTGTCCATGCCCGAGTTCCAGCCCATGTTGGCCATGAACAGGAACAGCGTGTCGATCCTGGTCGGGTTGGCATCCACGGCGTTGCGGATCACCGATTGCAGCAGGCCGTGGTTGGCCAGCGGGTATTCCCAACTGAACGCGTGGTCGATCCGGCGTGGCCTGCCTTCGGCATCGACCAGCAGATCCTCGGGTGCTTGCGGATAGCCCAGCGGATTGCCGGTGAGCGTGCCGTCCGGCTTGCGCGCCTTGGCGGGTTTGTTGGCGGGCGGTGCGGGTTTCGGATACGGCGGCTGGTAACGGAAACTGCCGGGCGTATCGATTGCACCCAGCAACATTTGCAGTACGTGAATCGTACGGCAGGTGTGGAAACCATTGGCA
>JBOHYV010000153.1:0-6043 GCA_050738135.1 Rhodanobacteraceae bacterium
CACCGCGCGCGAAATGGTGATCGGCTACGGCAATCGCAAGGCAACCCCTGAGGAACTCAAGCAGATGCAGGCGATCGTCGCGCGCGCGATGCGCGCCGGCGCGTTCGGCGTTTCGACGGCGTTGCAGTACCCGCCGGCGACCTACAGCACCACGCCGGAATTGATCGCGTTGGCGAAAACGGCGGCAAGTTATGGCGGCATCTACGCCACCCACATGCGCAGCGAAGGCAACGCCGAAATGGCTGCGCTCGACGAGGCCTTCGACATCGCGCGCAGCGCGCATATTCCGGTCGAAATCTTCCACCTCAAGGTGGCCGGGCACAAGAATTGGGGGAGCATGCGCCAAGTGATCGCGAAGATCGACGCGGCGCGCGCCGCAGGCCTGGACGTGAGCGCCGACACCTACGCCTACACCGCGTGGGGCAATGATCTCGCCTCGTTCATTCCGCCCTGGGCGCACGCCGGCGGCAATGCCGATTTGCTCAAGAGGCTGCAGGACCCGCGGACGCGCGCGCGGATCGAAAAAGACATGCGGACGCCTTCGGATGCATGGAGCAACGACTGGCTGGAAGTCCCGGGTCCGCACGCGGTCGAAATCACCTCCGTGCGCAACCCGGCGCTCAGGCAATTCGAAGGCAAGCGCCTCGATGACATTGCCAAAAGCTGGCATGAAAAACCGATCGACGCGCTGCTCGATCTGTTGATCAAGGATCATGCGGCCACCGACGTGGCGGTGTTCGGCATGTCGCAGCCGGATGTCACGTTGGCGCTCAAGCAGCCTTGGGTGTCGATCTGCGACGATGCGGCGGCGCAGGCGCCCACCGGCAAGCTCGGTCAGGGCCATCCGCATCCACGCGCGTACGCCGCGTTCACGCGGATCATCACGAAGTACGTGCGCAAGGACCACGTGCTGGGCTTGCCGGACGCGATCCGCAAGATGACGGCGCTGCCTGCGCAACGGATGGGCCTCACCCAACGCGGGGTCATCAAGGTCGGCATGTGGGCCGACATCGACATTTTCGACCCGGCCAGCCTGCGTGCGCCCGCGACCTTCGAGAAGCCGAAGCAGCTCGCGCAAGGCATGTCGTGGGTGCTGGTCAACGGCGTGCCGGTGATCGCGCACGGCAAAATGACCGACGCCTTGCCGGGCAAGGTGCTGTACGGGCCCGGATTCGGGCAGGGCGATCGGTAGTCGCGGGAATCCGGTGCGACAATGTCCTGTTGGTGATGAGAGGACAACGCGCGCGTGGAGGCGCAATGGCGCGCTACGAAAAATTGAATGACGAAATCGTCTGCATCGACACCGAGCAGCAACGACCCGGCCTGGCGGCGTGTTACCTGCTGGGCAGCGACGGCCACTATGCCTTCGTCGAGAGCGGCACCAGCCTGTCGGTGCCGTCACTGTTGCAGGTGCTGACCGAACTCGGCGTACCGCGGGACGCGGTCGATTACGTGATGCCGACCCACGTGCACCTCGACCACGCCGGCGGCGCCGGCACGTTGATGCGCGAGCTGCCGAACGCGCGGCTGGTGATCCACCCGCGCGGCGCGCGCCACATGATCGACCCGTCGAAATTGATCGCCGGCGCGACCGCGGTGTACGGCGAAGATGTCCTGCGGGCGACCTACGGTGAAATCCTGCCGGTGCCGGAGTCGCGGGTGATCGTGGCCGACGTCGCGGCTGATCGCGACTTCGGTTTGATGCTCGGCAAACGCCCGCTGTGGTTCATCGACGCGCCCGGCCACGCGCGCCACCACTACGCGCTGTGGGATGAAGCCAGCCGCGGCTGGTTCACCGGCGACGTGTTCGGGCTGTCGTACCGCGAGTTTGACCACGCGGGTCGCAATTACATCATTCCGACCACCAGTCCGGTGCAGTTTGATCCAGTGGCGTGGGCCACGACCCTCGGCCGGATCATGGCGAAGCAGCCCGCGCACATTTACCTGACCCATTACAGCCGCGTCGATGCGGTTGCTGCCTTGGCGCGTGAATTGCGCGAAGGGCTCGTCGCCTATCAGCGCATCGCGCGCGCCGACGCCGGCTCTGCCGATCGCCATCAACGCCTCTACGACGACCTGATGCGCTTTCACCTGCAACAATTGCGCGAACGCGGCAATCCCCTGCCCGAAGCGCGCGCCCGCGAACTGCTGGACCTCGATGTCGGGATCAACGCGCAGGGACTGGAAGTCTGGCTGGACCGCGAAGCCGGGGCCGCAGCCGGCGCACGGGCAGGCGCCTGATCCGGCCCGCAGCGGAATCTACCGTGCGCATTTTTTCGCATACCTGTTCCAATACCGAAATCGTGTGCGCGCTCGGTTGCGCGGATTCGCTCGTCGGCGTGGATGCCGATTCCGACTATCCCCCGGAAGTGGTTGCGCGTCTGCCGCGCCCGGGGCGTGATCTCGATCTCGACGTCGATGCGGTGCGCGAACTCGGACCCGACCTGGTGTTGAGCTCGCTCACCGTGCCGGGCCACGAACGCATCGTCGAAGCACTGCGCGCCGCGGGCGTGGCAACCCTGGTATGTGATCCGCAATCGCTCGACGACATCTTCGGCGACATCCGCCGCATCGCTGCTGCGCTGGGCGTGCCCGAACGCGGCGCAAGACTGGCAGCCGGCATGGACGCCGCGATGCCGGCCGTGGAACTCGAGGGCGTGCGTCCAACCGTGCTGGTCGAATGGTGGCCGAAACCCGTGATCGTTCCCGCCAGACGATCATGGGTCACGGACATCATCAGGCGCGCCGGTGGCGCCAATCCGTGGGGCGAGGTCGATGCCAAGAGCGTCCCGCTGGAAACCGCGCAGGTTGTCACCGCGGCGCCCGACATCGACGTCATGAGCTGGTGCGGCGTGAAGGTCGAAAACTATCGCGCCGACGTCGTTCGCCGGCGGCCCGGCTGGGATGCCGTGCCCGCGATCGCGGCCAACCGCATCCACGCCATCAGCGAAGCGTATCTCGGTCGCCCGGGCCCGCGTCTGGTCGAAGGCTACCGGTGGCTGCGCGAGGCCATCGCGGCGGCGCGGACCGGATGAACGTTCAACGCGCAGCGCAGCGCTTGCCCCGCTGGTGCAGTACAACGAGAGTGCCGCCGCGGGTCGTGGAGCCCAGGGCCAGCGCAACCGATCATGGCAATGTTGATGCAATCCGTTCGGATTGCGGCTCCGCACGCTGTTGCCGGGACCGCAACATGCGCACGATCTCACCAGGCGGCAACGGGTGCGAATACAGGTAGCCTTGTCCTTCCGCGCACCCTGCCTGCAGCAGGAATTTGCGCTCGGCTTCCGTTTCGATTCCTTCCGCGATGGTGACCAGACCAAGGTTCGTTGCCATCGCCACGATGGCACGCGCAATCACGGCGTTGTTGGTATCCACGGGCAGTCCCGTGATGAAGGACCGGTCGATCTTCAGATAGGCCACTGCCGGCAACTTCAGGTACGCCATCGACGCGTAACCGGTGCCAAAATCGTCGACCGCGATCCCGATACCCAGTGCGTCGAGCGCGCGCAGCGTCCGATCGGTATCCTTGCCCATCCGCAGGATCGCGCCTTCGGTAATCTCCAAGACCAGGCGCATCGGTGCGACGGCACTCTCCAGCAACGCAGCTTGCACCGCTTCCACGAAGCCGGAATGTCCAAACCAGCGGGCCGACACATTCAACGCCACCCGGATGGACGGCAGGCCCAATTGGTCCCAACCGTGGATCTGCTCACACACCGCGCGCATCACCCATTCGTCGACGTGCCGGATCAAGCCCATGCTTTCAGCCACGGGAATGAAGTCGCCCGGCATCACGATGCCGCGCGTCGGGTGCTGCCAGCGCAAAAGTGCTTCGACCCCGGTGATGCGCCCTGATTCGATCTCGACGATCGGCTGATACAGCATTCGAAACTCACCGCATGCCAGCGCCTTGCGCAGCTCCGTGGCCAGCATTCTTCGCCGGCTGGTATCAGCGTGCACCGCAAGGGTATGGAAACGCCAGGTGTTCCGCTCCTCGGTCTTGGCCACGTACATCGCGGCGTCTGCATCGGCAACCAGGGCAGTGGCGTCACCCTCACCGGGCGCAGACACGGCGATACCGATGCTCGCGGTCACGACCATCTCATAGGTATCGATCTCGAACGGCTGCGCCAGTGCGGAGCACAACCGGCGGGCCAACGTAGCTGCTTCCTCACGTTGCAGCAACCGCGGCATCAGCACGGTGAACTCGTCGCCACCGATGCGGCTCGCGACATCACCTTCGCGCAATTGGCCCAGAATTCGCTCTCCGACGGGTATCAGCAGACGGTCGCCCATGGCATGGCCGTAGCTGTCGTTGACGACCTTGAAGCTGTCGAGATCGATGAACAGCACCGCCACGGAAGCCCCGTCGCGCTTGGTCTGTTCGATGGCAGCCTGGCACAGGCGCTCGAATTCAGCCCGGTTGACCAGACCCGTCAGGGCGTCGTGGGTGGCCACGTGCTCGAGCCTGCGACGGCTGGCCTCGGCCACCGAAGTGTCGCTGAACACCGCTACGAAATCCCGCACGCGCTGGTTGGCATCGCGGATCGCCGTGATGCCGAGCTTTTCGGCATACAGGCTTCCGTCGACACGCTGACTTCGTACATCGCCCGACCAGTGCCCCGATTGCTCGATCTCCCGCCACATTGCGGCAGATAGCGGCGCGCCGTCGGCGCCACGGCGGGTCTGGCCCAGGTACATGCCCACCAGGCTTTCCTGCGGAAACCCGGTCAATCGCGTCGCCGCCGGGTTGGCCGACACCACGCGCCAATGCGTGTCGGTAATGATCACACCCTCCGCAATGCTGGCCAACGCTTCGGCGGCCGTCCGTATCTCGCGCTCGTGTTCCGCGCGTGCCGACATGTCATGGATGATGGCTTGGCGGATCATCCGTCCGTCGAGCGCGATGACGTGGCTCTGGATCTCGACTGGCCGACTGGTTCCGTCGCGGTCGCACAGCTCGTTGTCACCCGAGAGCCCCCCACGAGGAGCTTCCCGGGCAAACAAGCTTGCATATTGACCGCCACGCAGTTCCTGCGGGTCGAGCCCCGTCCATTCCCCGGCTGCAGCGTTGGCGTCGATGATGCGGCCACTGGCTTCGTCCACCATGACGATCGCATCCGCCGTGCCATCGAACAGCCGGCGGTAGCGCTCCTGTTCGCCGCGGATGCCGGCGAGTACCCGGCGTGCGATCCACCCCCATAACAACAACGCGGCGAAAACGAAAAACGTGACGCCCGCGGACACCACCCTCGCGAACACCACCGAACCGGTGGCAAGGGTCATGGAAAACTCGTTGGTCGTGCGCTGTACGGATTTGTTGATCTCGCTGATGCGACGGAGCTGACCGGCGACTTTCGCAGGGTCGACGTGGTGCGTCGAATATTGGCGATGCAGGTTGGCAGCGATCTCACCCAGTTCGGCCACGTAACCGTCGCTCGCATGCCACTGCCTCAGCGCGGTCGCCATGTACGGTGCGTGCGCAAAGTGGTGGAAGATGAAAATGATGTTGGGAATCGCCACGGGCAGCATGTATGCGCGGTGCAACGTGGCGACGACATGCTGGTAATCGAAGTGTCCGGACAGAACCTGGTCGCGCGCCGAGTTGTAGGCCGTCACCACGGCGTAGCTGCGCTGGAAATCGGCGTAGTCGGCCTCGTTGCCGGTGCCGGCATAGGCCAGTAGATCGAAAGTCGCCCGATTCTGGGCCTTTGACCACATGCTCTCGCCGTTGAGCGCCCCCGCGAGCGCCGTCTGCCCCTGCAGGGCTGCCCACATGAAAAACAGTATCACCGCGACGATGGCGCCAAGTGCATATCCAAGCGGCAACAGACGCTTGAACTTGGACTTCGGCAGGAGCTGAGGCAAGTTCCCGCGCACGGGCTGGGGTCACATCTCATGAGAATCGCCTTATCACCAAGCATTTTGTGTGCCAGCTCCGGGTGGCACCCACAAGGGTGTGAAGGATTCGAGCTGACGTACCAATCAGGCTGCCCCGACAGCGGACCGTCACGACGGTCGGCTGCGGTCGATATGCAGAGCC
>JBOHYV010000154.1:0-6013 GCA_050738135.1 Rhodanobacteraceae bacterium
CGCGCACTGCGCAGCATCGGGACCAGCACGCAGGCCAATGCGACGACCACCATCACGACCGCGATGATCAGGAATCGTGTGATCACCATTCATCTCCGGTTTCTTCCGCGATGGCGTGGGCAGGACGTGTACGCCGGCGCAACAGGATCACCACGACGATCCCGCCGGCGAGCAGGACCGCCGGGGTGCCGAACCACAGCGCAAGGGTACTGGACTGGAGCGGCGGGTCATACAGGATGAAGCTGGAATAGCGCGCAACCAGCCAGGCCTTGATCTGCTTGTCGCTCTTGCCTTGCTGCATCATGTCGAAAATCTGCCGCCGCAGCTGCTTGGCGAAATCGGCATTCGATGCCAGCAGGCTTTCGTCCTGGCAGACCATGCAACGGAGTTCACGCGTGAGATGCTGGAAACGATCGCGTTGCGCGTTGTTTCGGAATGGCAACGGTTCGACGGCGAACGCCGCCGTGCTGAACGCCAGCATGCAGGCAATGGCCATGACGGCAAGCGCGTGTCGGAAGCGACGAAGCCTGTTTTCCCGCTCTCCCTTCGGGGCGAGTGAGGATTCGGTTTTGCTCCCGTCTCCCCTCGGGGCGAGTGAGGATACGGTCGATGCGCGGTGATCATGTGATCCCGAACCCTCACCCCGGCGCTGCACGCTCGGCGCTTCGCGCCGTCTCTGCCCGGGGAAAAGGGGGTCAAACCGTGCGAACAAGCGCTTCATGTCCCGCCCCGCTCCAGTGCGCGAATCCTCGGTTCGAGTTCCTTCGCGATCACCTCCGGCGTCAACGGCCCGATGTGTTTGTAGCGGATGATCCCGTGCGCGTCGATCAGGTAGGTCTCGGGCGCGCCGTAAATGCCGAAGTCGAGCGAGGTATCGCCGGATTGATCGGTGACCACCTCGTGGTACGGATCGCCGTGGCGCTGCAGCCACGCGCGCGCATCGCGCGGCGCGTCCTTGTAGTCGTAGCCGATCAGCGGAATGCCGAACTTGCCGTGGTAAGCCATCAGGGTCGGGTGTTCCTCGCCGCAGGCGTAGCACCAACTTGCGAACACGTTCAGCAGGTACGGCTGGCCCAGCATGCCGGCCTTGGTCACGAATTGGGTCGGGTGATCGAGTCGCGGCAGGCTGAATGCCGGCGCCGGCTTGTCGATCAACGGGCTCGGCACGAAGCGCGCGTCGTGGCTCTGGTTCCATGCCAGCCCCACCACGAAGAACGCCACCAGCACCGCGAACACGATGAACGGGACGAAGCGTCCCGCGCGTTTGTGCGCAACCTCGTTCACGCCTCACCTTCCGCAAGTTTGCGTGGCGGCACGGGTTCGGGCTGCCTGTTCGAAGCTTCGGGTTCGGCTGCACGCTTCAGTCGGAAGCGCTTGTCCAGGACCACCATGAAGCCGCCCAGCATCATGAAGACGCCGCCGCCCCAGATCCAGCGTACGAACGGCTTGTCGTAGACCCGCAGCGACCATGCGTTATCGCCGATCGGATCGCCCAGCGACACGTACAGGTCGCGGAATACCCCCGCCTGGATCGCCGCCTCGGTTTGCACCTGACCGCGCGGGTAGGTGCGCTTCTGGGGGTGCAGTACCACCACCTGTTTGCCGTTTCGCGACACCGTCACCGTGCCCTGTTGCGCGCGGTAATTCGGACCCGCGGTCTCCACGACGCCGTTGAAGCGGAAGTCGTACGAACCCACGTGCACGCTGTTGCCGGGTTTCATGCTGACGTCCTGCTCGACGCTCATCGAGCGGGTCAGGATCGCACCCGCGATGAACACGCCGACGCCGAAATGCGCCAGCATCATGCCCACCATCTCGAACGGGTAACGTTTGCCGCGCGGCGCTTCGCGCCAGCGCTTGATGGCGAACATCGCGACGCCGGCGATCACCCAGGTGGATGCGGTCACGCCCAGCAATTCGTACCAGCTGCGTGCGCCGACGATGAAGCCGATGATGCCGGCCGCGACCGCCAGCGCGACGATGCGGGTCAACGCGCGCGTCCATACCTTGAGGTCGGCCTTGCCCCAGTGCGACAGCGGGCCGAACGGCATTGCCAGCACCAGCGGCGTCATCAGCAACAGGAACAGCGGACCGAAATAGGGCGGCCCGACCGAAATGCGGCCGATGTCGAGCGCCTCGCCGACCAGCGGATACAGCGTGCCCAGCATCACCATCGCGCAGGCAACGGTCAGCATCAGGTTGCCGATCAGCATCATCGTTTCGCGCGACGCCAGCGCGAACGATTTGCCACCGGTCACCTTGGGCGCACGCAGTGCGTACAGCAACAGCGAGCCACCCACCACCACGGCGAGGTAAACGAGGATGAAGACGCCGCGTGCCGGTGCGAAGGCGAAGGCGTGCACGCTGGTCAAGAGGCCCGAACGCACCAGAAATGTTCCCAGCAGCGAGAATGCGAACGCGAAGATCGACAGCAGCAGCGTCCACGCGCGCAGTCCGTCACGCTTGTCGGTGATGGCCTGCGCGTGGATCAGCGCCGCGCCGATCAGCCACGGCATGAACGAGGCGTTCTCGACCGGATCCCAGAACCACCAGCCACCCCAGCCAAGTTCGTAATAGGCCCATGCGCTGCCGGCCACGATGCCGAGGGTCAGGAATCCCCACGCGACGTTCGTCCACGGCCGCGCCCAGCGGACCCAGGTGGATTTGAGTTCACCGCCGAGTAGTGCGGCGACCGCGAATGCGAACGCCACGCTGAAGCCGACATAGCCCATGTACAACGTCGGCGGATGGAATGTCAGCCCCGGGTCCTGCAACACCGGGTTCAGGTCGGCGCCGTTCAACGGTGGCGGCAGGATGCGCCCGAACGGATTCGATGTCGTGATCATGTACAGGATGAACCCGAACGCCACGAACCCGAGCACGCCGATCACGCGCGACCGGAATGCCTCCGGCAACTTGCCCCCGAACGCGACGACCGCCACCGTCCAGAAGTTGAGGATCAGCATCCAAAGCAGCAGCGAGCCCTCGTGCGCCCCCCACACCGCCGACAACTTGTAGTACCAGGGCAAGGTCATGTTGGAGTTCTGCGCGACGTAGGCGACCGAAAAATCGTTGCTCCAGAATGCCCATGTGAGAATCGCGTAGGCCAGCGCGATGAACACGCATTGACCGATCGCCAGCGTGGGCGCGGTCGCCATCAACGGTTTGCTGCCGCGCCAGGCGCCGATGATGGGCAGCAGGCATTGCAGCGCTGCAAGCAGCAGTGCGAGGATCAGTGCAACCTGGCCAAGTTCGGGGCTCATTTGAAAAGCCGGGACCGGGGACCGGGGACCCGGGACCCGATTTCGTTGAGGGTTGCGATGAGCTTCATCTGCTCTGCTCTTGCCGATGGAATTTCGTGGGACGGATGCTGTTGCTGATCGATGTTGCGATGATTCATGCGCTGCATTGTTCGCCGCTGGACGTCAGACAAACGGCTGCGGCTGCTTTCAACGGGCCTCCGGTCCCCGGTCCCCGGTCCCGCTCCTGGGAATCCGATGATCGGCCTTCGCCTTGGCGATTGCCTGCTTGACCTGCGGCGGCATGTAGGTCGCGTCGTGCTTGGCCAGTACCTTGGTGGCGACGAACTTGCCGCCTTCCATCTTGCCGGTGGTGATGGTGCTTTGGCCGGTGCGGAACAGGTCGGGCAGGATGCCGGTGTAGGTCACGGGAATGCTCTGGAAACGGTCGGTGATCATGAAATCAGTGATCAGTGTGCCCGGCACATGGTGCACGCTGCCTTCCTTGACGATCCCGCCCAGCCGGAAGGGATGACCGGCTGGCGACTTGCCGGCGTCGACTTCGCTGGGTGAGTACAAATAGGTCATGTTCCGTTGCAGCGCGAACGCGCTGAGCGCGGTCGCGACTGCAACCGCGCCGAGGACCAGCAGCGTCACGATCAGGCGCCGTTTGCGAACCGGGTTCATGTCGTCGTCACCTCCGCACGGGCGTTGCGCGTGCTGCGCGTGCTACGGGTGCGCTCACGCGCCAGCCTCCCGCGCAGGGCTCGCACGAACCGGCGGCGTTTGAACGTGGGCGCGAACCAGTCCCACGCCAGCACGATGATGAACACCGCGTAGGCGGGCCAGACGTAGGCGGCGTAGCCACCCATTGCGAACCAGTGCATCATGTCAGGTGGGTGTCTCCGACCGTTGCGCGGGTTGCTCCCTCCCCCCCCGACACGCTTCTTGTCGGGGGAGAGGGCTTGGGTCCGGTCGATGCGTCGTCATGATGCGTTTTCCGCGACCAGCTTGCGCACCCATTGCTTGCCGCTTTCCAGCGACAGCAGGCCGCTGCGTGTGCGACCCAGGATGCTGGCGAAGAAATACAGGTGTGTCGCCAGCGCCATCACCAGCAGCGGCCACAGCATCGACGGCGCGATCGAGGAATGTCCGAACAGGTTGACCGTCTGGCCCTGGTGCAAGGTGTTCCACCACACCACCGAGTAGTGCACGATCGGCAGATTGACGATGCCGACCAGCGCCAGCAGCGAGGCAGCGCGCGCGCCGCGGCGGCGATCCTCGATGGCGTTGTACAGTCCGATGACCCCGAGATAGAGAAAAAGCAGCACCAGCTCGGAGGTCAGTCGCGCGCCCCATGTCCACCATGTGCCCCACATCGGGCGGCCCCACAGCGAGCCGGTCAGCAACGTGATCAGCGTGAACGCGGCGCCGACGGGCGCGCACTCCATCGCGATCACCTCGGCCAGCTTCATCCGCCACACCAGCGCGATCAAGCCGGCCACGGCCATGCATGCGTAAATGAACAAGCTCATCCATGCGCTCGGCACGTGGATGAAGATGATCCTGTAGGCGTCGCCCTGGAAGCGGTCGGGTGGCGCCAGTACCAGCCCGCCGTACAGCCCGATCACCGCGCAGATCAGTGCCGCTGCCATCAACCATGGCCGCAAGCTTCCTGCGAAGCGGTAAAAGTTCGGCGGCGAGCCGAGCCAGTGCATGAAATGGGGAAGATGGCTGCGTGACATGTTTCAGGACAACTGCCGTCGATTCGCCGACGTGTGGCTCCGGTGCTGACCGTGCTTCTGCAACCCCCGCGAAACCGCTGCGGCATTGCGATTTCGCCGCCCCCACGATCCGGGGAGGGGGTACGGCAAGAACCCGGGATTTCGATCCGGGTCTTGCGACAGAATTGCGAAAAGGGCTTTCATCATGCTTCAATCGCGATCCGCAGGGCCGCCGCACAGGCAAGCGGCGCAAGCACGATCGCCAGCATCAAGGCTGCCGCCAGCCACGACAACGGGGCGAGGTACGGCATGCCAGATTGCGCTGCGGAGATGGCGCCAGCGGCGAAGATCACCACCGGAACCGCCAGAGGCAGCAGCATCAATGCCAACAGGATACCAGAGCGGCGCGCACCCGCCGCCAAGGCCGACAGAACCGCTCCCAGCAGCGCCAGCAAGGGTGTCGCCAGCAGCAGCGCCACCAGCAGGACCGGTAGCACCTGGAGCGGCAGGTTCAGGAGGGCGGCCAGCAACGGCATCACGATGATCAAGGGTAGAACGGCGGTCAGCCAGTGCGCGATGACACGGGTCAGGGCCAGCAGCGCCAAAGGCTGTGGCGCCAGTACCCATTGTTCGAGGGTGCCGTCCTCGAGGTCGGCGCGGAACATGGATTCCAGTGCCGGCAGCATCGCGAGCACCACGATCACCAGCAGCACGCCGCCGGCGATTCGACCCAGCAGTTGCGGGTCCGGGCCCAGCGCGAACGGAAACAGCGCGGTCACGATCACGGCGTACAACAGCGGCAGGAACAGCTCGCCACGGCGGCGCCATGCCAGGGTAAAGTCCCGGCGCAGCACCGCGCGGCAGGCGCGCCATGCGCCGGGGGCGCGCGCAACCGGTGCATGGTCGGCCGCAATCGTCCGGTGGTCGGCAGTCTGTGCAACGCTGGCCATTAGGGATGGCCTCGCATTTCGCTCGGGGGTGAAGGTCGATAGCGGCCTCCTCCTTCGCTTGCGAAGGGGCATTGAGGGGGTTGGCTTTTGTGGGGATCGC
>JBOHYV010000155.1:0-6010 GCA_050738135.1 Rhodanobacteraceae bacterium
TAGCGCGGCGCCATATGCGAGACGTCCACCACGCCTTTGCGGTTGGCGATGAAGGTGGCGGAACTGTGCCATGCGATGTGCTGAAATCCGGTCGTACGAGCTTCAAGAGTGATGGGTTCGCCGGGCTTGAGACCGGTCACGCGGATCGTCAGTGGCTGGTCGATCAGCGCCGTGGTCGGCGTGGCGGTGAGGGTGATGGGGCCGTAGTGCCAGTCGGACCACAGACTGGCCGGTGCCGTGCGCGCCAGCGTCGCAGGCGTCGAAAAATCTGCTGGCACGGGTCGGCAAGCCTGATTGGCGGCAGTGACCATTGCCGGGGGCTTGGCAGCTCCGCTTCCCGCCATCAGACTGGTAGATGTTACCAAGTTGATGAAAAGCAAGTGAAATACGCGGTTCATTCGATTTCTCTGGTGGTTGGTTTGTGAGAATATAACGTACTTTGTAAAACAAAGTATAGATTCAAATCGAACCTGTGTCCAGCATTTCTTGCGGGCGAGCCGGATGACCGTGGCGAAGCGTGGCGCAGTAGCTTGTCGTGCAATGCGTCAGAAAATCTCGGCGACGCAGCAACGCAGGCTGCCGCCAGCCTTCTCGATTTCATCCAGCTCGACGGTCCCGAGCCGGAATCTCCAGGATCCAAGTGATTCGCGCTGCGCATCGGCAAGCGACGCGGCCGCGTGCGCGCTCAGCCATACGCGGTCGTTCGAAACCGTGATGGCGTTGCCCGCGTAGGCGTGCTTCTGTTCGGGTGTCAGCCAGATGACATGTTCGCCGAACGCCTGCGCGATCGCGCGCGGCACGGACGGATCGCGAAAACCGTCGGCCGCAAGGATCACGGCGCGACCCGCCAGCGAAGCCATCACCACGTTGGCGTGGTATTCGCCCACCGCAAGCTCGAAGCAAAACATCAGGTTCAGCCCGAATGCGTCGTGCATCGCCCGCGCGCCTGTCATGTCGCAGCGTTCGGACAGGCCGCAATAGCCGATCCCGCGCAGATGGTCGATCACCAGCGATCCCGTCAGCTCGGCGGTGCCGTGCCCGCTATCGGACAGGTCGAATTCCTCGTACTGCAGGACACCGCGGAAGAACCTGCGAATGTCGCCCCGCGCGGCTTCACGTTGGCGCACCGGGTGGCGCATGCGCGCGATGATGAAGCGCCCCGGCGCGGTCGCGAACACGTTGTTGGGGAACATCGCATCGGGCGTTTCCGGATCACCGGGGAACGTGATGACCGGAACGTCCTCGCGCAGTGCCTGCGCCAACGCGGCGTGCTGGGCCCGCGCATGGTCAATGTCGAAAGCGGCGTCCATTCGCATGTAGCGGTTGTCGCATGCCGATTCCGCCGCGAGTTCCTGCGCGGCTGGCGCGACCAGGAACACCGCGCGCGCGGTCGCTGGAGTGTCGGTTGCACGCGGCAGTTGCGTGCAGGCTGCAAGAAATTCCTGAGGCGAGGTGACGATCATCGGTGTGATTATGCGCAGCTCGGCCGGCTCATGGAAGCGTTGGCCACTGCTGTCGCACCCGGGTCGGGCATCATCGACCGGTCTGGCTTGTCGTCCGGGCCTTCTCCCCGACCACGTTCAAGACTTCGTAACACGCGCCCATGTTGTGGTAGTCGGTCTTGCCGGCGGGGCTTTTCTCGTCATCGTACTTGCGGTTGTCGCGGGTGAGGATGCGGTACCAGCCGCCGTGGTCGTGATCGACGAAGTGCGTCCACGCGTATTCCCACACGCGCCGGTACCAATTCCAATACTTTTCTTCGCCGGTGCGCGTCGCGAGCAACGCGGCGCAGGCCAGCGATTCGGCTTGCACCCAGTGGTATTTGTCGGCATCGCAGATCCTGCCGTCATAAGGCGCGTTGTCCGGCGCGAAGCCATAGCACAGGCCGCCGTACTCCTCGTCCCACGCGCGCGCGACGGCGGTGTCGAACAGGTGCCGCGCGGTCGGCAGCAACCAGTCGGCGTCGCGATGCCGGCTCAGAATCAAAAGCAGCTTGGCCCATTCGGCTTGGTGGCCCGGTTGGAAACCCCAGGGACGGAACAGGTCCTTGGGATTGTCCTTGTGATACTCCCAATCGACTTCCCAATTTTCGTCGTAGTGTTCCCATACCAGCCCGCCGGCCTTGGCCGCCTGCCGCCGCGTCATGTGGTCCGCCAGCGTGTACGCGCGATCGAGCCAACGCTGCTCGCGGCTGGCCTCGAACGCGGTCAGCATTGCCTCGCACATGTGCATGTTGGCGTTCTGGCCGCGATAGCTGGAGAACTTCCAGCCCGCGTCCGCTTCGTCGCGGTACAAGCCGGCATCGGCGTCCCAATAGCGTCGTTCCAGCAGCGTCCAGTGCTCGTCCATCCATGCGGCGGCCTCGATGATGCCGGCCATCCGGGCTTGTGAATAGGCGACCAGCACGAACGCGGCGCCGTAGCAATGGTTGGTGGTGTCTTCCGGCCGGCCGTCGCGCAGCATCCACGTGTAACCGCCGGTCGCAGGGTTCAGGTGCGCATCGCGGATGAAGGCCACGCAATGCCGCGCGCCATCGAGGTATTCGGCGCCGCCGAAGCGGCGCGCATACATCGCGTAGTCGAACACGAAGCGCGCGCTGCTGACGAGGTGCCGGTGCGCGCGATCGTAGATTGCGCCGTCGTCCTTGTAGTAATGAAAGCAGCCACCGGCGGGGTCGATGCAGTGCGGGTGATAGAACGCCATGGTGTCGCGGATGTGCGCCCGCAAAAAATCGGGCGAGCGGAATTCGGGAAAGTCGCTCATGCGTGTTGCTCCAGAAAAGCCAGGACCTCGGCGCGCGTGGGCATCGCGGCGAACGAGCCGGCGCGGGTGACCGCCAGCGCGCCGCACGCGGCGCTGAAACGCAGCGCGGCATCGAGTTGGGCTGCATCGGCGGCAAACTCGGCCAATGCGGCGGTGTCGAGGCCGGCGTTCGCGAATTGATACAAGCAGCCCCCCACGAACGCATCGCCGGCCCCGGTGGTATCGACGGCCTTGACTGCGAACGTACGGCGTTCACCCGTGGCGCCCGGCGTGAACCATCGCAACGCGCGCTCACCGTCGGTGACGATCACGAGTTTCGCGTTCGCTGCCCACAAGCGCGCGAACGCGGCGCCTTCGCTGCCGGTGGAGGCCGAGATGAACGTGAGCTCCTCGGTGCTCAGCTTCACGAAATCGGCGAGCGCGAGCGCGCGCCAGATGGTGGGCGCGGGATCCTCGCCGCGCGGCCACAGCGCGGGGCGCAGGTTCATGTCGTAGCTGACGAGTGCGCCCGCGTTGCGTGCGCGGCCCATGCCTTGCACGGTCGCCGCCGCGGACCCGGGTTCGGTCATGCTGCACGAGCCGGCGTGAAAGATCGAGCCCTCGGCAAAAATCGATGTGTCGAAATCCGCATCGCGGAACAACAGGTCGGCCGAGGGCGGCCGCCAGAAACTGAAATCGCGTTCGCCGTCTGTGGTGTGCGACACGAACGCCAGCGCAGTGTTGGCAACATCGGTGCGGCGCGCCTGCGAAGTGTCCACACCAGCCGCGGCGAGTTCGCGCAGCAGCAGGTCGCCGAACATGTCGTGGCCGAACATTCCGACGAACGCCGCGCGTCCACCCAACCGCGCGATCGCGACCGACACGTTGGCGGGCGCACCGCCCGCGTGCGCGGTGAAAGTCGGCGCGGCCCCGGAAGGATTGCCGTGGAAATCGATCAGGGCCTCGCCGAAACAGCAGACGGTGTTCATGCGACGCGCGAGCCCTTGAGCCCGTAATAAATGATGTAGAGATAGCAGACCAGCGGCAGGATGTAGGCGTGGTGCACGCCGACGGTGTCCGCGATCGCGCCCTGCGCCAGCGGAATCACCGCGCCACCCACGATCGCCATCACCAGCAGGCTGGACACCTTGCCGGTCAGCGGCCCGAACTCCTCGATGCCCAGGGTGAAGATGTTGGGGAACATCACGGAGTTGAACAGACCGATCGCGACCACGCTTGCGACCGCGATGTTGCCGTGCGTCAGCATGGTGGTGATCACCAGCAGTGCGGCGACGGCGGCGTTGAAGGCCAGCAGCTTGCGGGTGTCGATGCGCGTCAGCAACGCCGAGCCCAGGAAGCGTCCGACCATCGCACCGCCCCAGTACAGCGACACGAAGAACGCGGCGCGCGCTTCCGGCATGTGGCCAATCTGCGGCAGCGCAAGGTAATTGATCATGAAGCTGCCGATCGAAACTTCTGCGCCGACATACACGAAGATCGCCAGCATCCCCAGCCATACGCGTCGCAGCTTCAGCGCGTCGGCAAAGCGATGCCGCGCGTCGTCGGCTTGTGCGGTGCTCTCGAGTTGTGGCAGGCGGAACAGCCACACCAGCACCGCCAACGCGAACAGCACGATCGCGATGCCGATGTACGGCCCTTGCACGCTGTGCGCCTGTTGCAGCTTGTAAGCCGCCTGGGCCGTGGGCGACAGCTTCGCGAGTTCCACCGCGCCCAGCACCGCGGTGGAGAGGATCAGCAATCCGCCGAAACTCGGCGCCAGCATCGTGCCGACCGAATTCCATGCCTGGGTGAAATTCAGGCGACTGGATGCGCGTTGCGCCGCCCCCAGCAGGCTGACATAGGGATTGGCGGCGACCTGCAACAGCGTGATGCCGCTCGCCAGCACGAAGAACGCGAACAGGAACAGGGGATATGACTGCAACTGCGCCGCCGGAATGAAGAGCAACGCGCCGATGCCGGTGACGATCAGGCCGCCGATGATGCTCACGCGATAACCCCAGCGCGCCAACACCTTTCCCGACGGCAGTGACATGATGAAGTAGGCGCCGAAGAAGGTGGACTGGACCAGCATCACCTCGGCGTAGTTGAGTGTGAACACCGATTTGAGGTGCGGGATCAGCACGTCGTTGAGCGCGGTGATGAAGCCCCACATGAAGAAGATCGTGGTCATCACCGACAGGGCAGCCCGGGTGCTGCTGGTCCGGCGTTCGGGCGCGTCCGGCATGCGTTCGCTTGCGGGAGTCGGGTTCATCGTGGAGGGTTTCCTTCGGGCTGTCGCGCCGATGATGCCAGCGCCCGCAGCACCTGGACGCGCATCCGCACTTCGCTGACATCGGTTTGCCAGTCGTCGCCGTGCGTGCCGGCAAGACGGGAATCGTGGCGCATGCGCGTGGGGACACGCACCTTGGCGGACGCGTGGAATTCGTGCGCCCCGGTCGCGGCGGCGACGGCCGCGAGGTTGGCTGCCGTGATGCCGCCGCCCGGCATGACCGTGATGCGCCCGCGCGTCTGTTCGATCAGGTCATGGATCAGCGCTGCGCCGGCCAGCGCATCGGCGGCCTGGCCCGAGGTGAGCAGGTGATCGCAGCCCAGCCCGCTCACGGCTTCCAGCGCGCCTTCCGGATCCCGCGCGACGTCGAAAGCGCGATGGAAAGTGATCGACATGCCACGCGCGGCGTCGATCAACGCGCGGCAGCGCGGCACGTCCACATCGCCGCCGACGGTCAATGCGCCCAGCACCACGCCGGCACAACCGCGCGCCTTGCAGGCTTCGATGTCGCGCTGCATCACTTCGCATTCGAGATCGTCGAACACGAAATCGCCTGCGCGCGGGCGGATCAGCACGTGGACGGGAATATGCAGGCGTTCCATTGCGATCGCGATGGCGGCATGCGAGGGCGTGAGGCCGCCGAATTCCAGAGCACTGCACAGTTCCACGCGCGTCGCGCCGCCCGCCTCGGCGGCAAGCGCCGAGGCGACCGAATTGGCGGCCACTTCCAGAATGGATTCACTCATGTGTCGAATGCGCTCGCGGAAGGAATCAGCACGCTGTGCGGACCGCAAAATATTGCGACGGTCCCGGGGAACTGACGGCGGACGGTCATGCCGATATCCTCATGATTCTGGTTGTGCGCCGGTGCAGGGGCTGGGCGAACCCACGGATCATGCCATGTCCGCCCGCGCCGGTGCCATGGCCGCATGGCTGGTCGCCCGCGCAAACGGGGGGGGAGTGCAAGCGGGGGTTCGG
>JBOHYV010000156.1:0-5990 GCA_050738135.1 Rhodanobacteraceae bacterium
GCAGAAGCTGAAGCCAACTACTATCGGCAAAGAGCGGGTCTGGCCAAGGCGGCCTGACTCACACCAAACAGCCTCCGGGATTCCCGGGGCGGTTCAGCGCTGCACGTTCCGGCAGGTATTCGAAGCAGTCTTCATCCATGTAAGTGGACTGCGCGAGTTCCAACCGCACAAACGAGCCTTCATCTTTGTGGGGTGTTTTTGGGGCATCGCGGGGCCGAACCAGCCGATACTGCGTGATACTGCGTTCATCGATCTCGTTATGGCTGGGCTCACAACCTTCTTCCCGCGCCAGTCGGCACAGCTCTGGGGGGTCCGGGAACAGTGACTGGGAGCCTGTCACAGGGGCATACGTCTCGGAATATGTTTTGCCACCATCCTTGACAATGCAGGAGGCGTGTGCTAGCCCAAACTGCAACATAATGTAACCCCATGACCGATCCCGGCTGGACCCGGAAAGGAGACTGACAATGAAACTCCGTCGTACAACCGTGCTTTTGCTGGCCTTGAGCGTGTTGGGAATTGCCCCTGTGGTTCACGCCGGGTCGAACGGCGTCGACAACGGGCCCTCCGCGATTGCCTTGTCGTACGACAGTCAGCATCTCGCCTTGATTGAGTCCGATCACGGCAAATCCAGACTGGAGCTTGCAAACCCCAGCGGGAGTCACCTTCGTGTCGTCGATCTGCCGGGAGGCTGCGCGGTGCGCAGCATCCGCTGGGAGCCAAAAAGGGATCTACTTGCCGCTTTGACGCAGTGTGGCGGGAAATCGGACCCTTCGGGAACAAGCAGCGCCGTGTGGTTGTTGGATGTGCAAGCGGGCAAACGCCCTCGCAAACTCGCCGAGCTCCGGGGCAGCGCACGTGACGCGCAGTGGATGGGGAACGGCAAGGTGGGCCTCAAGATTGCATTCCTTTACGCCCCGGATGGAAACGGCCATTTCGTCGCCGCCGCGGTCCCGTTGGCGAACGGGACCGTGCAAGCCATCACCCCTGCGACGCTCGACGTCCGCGAATTTCGCTGTTCCCTGTACTGGAGCGCGTTGATGTTCACCGCTGTACCGGTGGGTGCTGACGACTCTGCGGTTGTCCCCGAATTGTTCGAGAAGAACCTCGGCGACAATTCGGCGCCCACCTTGGTATTCAATCCCAACACGGCAAAGGGTACCCTGCACGATCTTTACGTGACCGAACCGCGGCTGGGCGCTGATCCAGGACCGACGCTGGTTTTCCTGGGAAAGGCGCTCAAGGACAGCAGCAGCGGCAATCTCTATCTCGTGCCGAGAGCCAAGGCAGGTGCGACTCCCATCAACCTGACCAAAAACCGGAAGTTCAAGCCGTCGTGGATCACGTTCGCAGGTGGTGGAGTTCCGTTGGCCACGCAAGTCGTTGACGGCAGGACCGAAGTAGTCACGTTCTTCATTGGGGACGGGGAGACTTGGGCGGACAAGGCTACGCTCATGTTTTCGCTGCCAGGTACGATCAGTGATGGACGTGCGCCTTCGTCATTCTCCACCACCGTTCGCACGTCCTGGAATAGTGGGGTACCGAGTATCGCGTTCCTGCAACGTGCATCGGCTGGAGCACCCGCCGTCGCACGCGTGGGCAGGATCGGCACCCAGCCGCCGCCCAGGATCGAGTTGGCCAAGGAAGCAATCGCTGCCCAGTGACCGTGCCATCGGCGGACGGCCGCGCCAAATGCCTGCCGGGATCGCAGGGAACGGCGCCGGGATTCGCGATGGCTGCAAGCCCGCGCGTTGATCCGGCAAGGATCACCTGTTGTTCCTGCGGCATCCGCGACGGCGATCGCGATCGAACTGAAGTGCATCGCGCGCGTTCGCCCAATGCAGCGCGAAATCTGCATGGCGGCTTCCGCCGCCAGCCGCATCGACGGAAACGGCTGCGCCGGTTCCGCCCTATGGGAATTGCGAGCGCAACGCGGCGTGGGCGAGGCATGTTTCCAGCAATGCCTTGATGATCGTCTGCACCGGCGCTGCACGTTCCGGCAGGTATTCGAAACTGTCCTCGTCCATGTAGGTGTACTGGGCCAGTTCCAGCTGCACCGCCTCGATCCCGGATTCGGGCTGGCCATAATGGCGGGTGATGTAGCCGCCCTTGAAGCGGCCGTTGACGACATGGCTGTAAGGGCCGGCGTCGCCGCCTACGCGTTCGCGCAGCACACCAGCCAATCCGTCCTGCAACGCCGGCGAACAACTTGCGCCATTCGCGGTACCGAGATTGAAGTCCGGCAACTGTCCGTCGAAGAACATCGGCACCCGGCTCCTGATCGAGTGCCCGTCCCACAGCACCACGCGCGGATGCGCTTTGCGCATGCGCGTGAGTTCTCCGGACAGGGCATCATGGTACGGCTGCCAGTACATCTCCCTGCGCAACGCGACTTCCGTCTCGCCAGGTGCGTCGCCTTCCGAATAGATCGGCTCGCCCGCGAAGGTCGTGACCGGCACCAGCCTGGTCTCCCTGCGGCCGGGATACAGCGCTTGACCTTCGGGATCGCGGTTCAGGTCGGCCACGTAGCGCGACCAGCGGGGCGTGATCACCGATGCGTCCAATCCACGCGCAAAGGCATACAACTTGCCGACGTGCCAATCGGTGTCCGGAACCCGTCGCCCGGCTGCGGTCACGCGCGCGGAGATGGTCGCCGGAAGTTCTGTGCCGTCATGCGGCAGGCTCACCAGCAAAGGGGCTGAGCCTTCGTGTAGAGTGAAATCCGACATCACCGCATTTTACCGCACGCGGCCGGCCCTTCCTGGACGGAGCGACTTTTATGAAAAGTCAGGCCACGAAGTCCTTTGTCATGGATGGTGGCCTCAAGGCCATTCCGGTCCCGATGAGCCCGGGATCGAGGTACGGATCACCCGACCCCGATGACGCGGCGATCCGGGACAATCGCGCAAGTTTGCAAATCCTTCAGGCGTGCGCACGTAATCTTGTGAGGCTTGCGCGTTTGCGATCCGGCCGGGAGGATCCTTGAGCCAACCACTCGCCATGGCCGCGCGCCCGCGGGGCGCGGGCGCCATCATTGCGGCCGTGCTGCTGGCATTGCTGGTGGCGGCGCTGAATTTCGCGCTGTGGAAGGTGGCCGATCGTCCGACCAGCGTGGTACCGTGGAACGGGCAGGTCGCCGGATTCGCGTACAGTCCGTTTCGACGCTATCAAAGTCCGCTGGCTGGCACGTTTCCGACCGACGCCGAGGTGAATTCCGACCTCGCGCTGCTCGCCAAGCATACCCACCGCATCCGCGTGTATTCGGTGCTGCAGTACCCCGAGATTCCGCGCCTCGCGATGAAGCATCACCTCGACGTGCTGGCGGGCGCGTGGCTGGACCGGCGTGCCGGCAGCAACGAGAAGGAGCTCGACGCGCTGATTGCGCAGGCGCGTCGCTGGCCCGACATCAAGCGCGTCGAAGTCGGCAACGAAGTGCTGCTGCGCCACGACATGAAGCCGGAACGGTTGATGGCGTACCTCGATCGTGCCCGCGCGCATATCCGCCAACCGGTTTCGACCGCCGAACCCTGGCACATCTGGGAGAAATACCCCGAGCTCGCGCAGCACGTCGACTTCATTACCGTGCACCTGTTGCCGTATTGGGAAGGGGTGCCGCGCAAGAACGCGGTCGGCGATGTGCTGATGCGCTATCACCATCTTCAGCAACTGTTCCCGCACAAGCACATCGTGATCGGCGAAGTAGGCTGGCCGTCCAACGGCGACCGCTTCGAATTCGCCAAGCCATCGGCCGCCAACCAGGCCATCTTTTTGCGCCGGTGGTTCAACGTCGCCCGCGCCGAGCACATCGACTACTACGTCATGGAAGCCATCGACCAGCCCTGGAAAAAAGATCTGGGCGAAGGCCGCACCGGCGCTTACTGGGGCGTCTTCAACGCCGACCGGAAGCTGAAGTTCGCGCCGACCAGCCCGGTGCTGGAGGACCCGGCGTGGCCGTGGAAGGCGCTCGCATCCGGCTTGCTGGCACTGCTGCCGATGATCTGGTTCGCGTGGCGGTTCGCCCGTTTCAAGCTCCCGGGGCGCTTCGTGTTCCTTGCCCTGATCCAGCTTGCAGCCGGCCTGATCGTGTGGTCGGTAACGGTGCCGTTCCAGTTCTACCTGAGCGTGGTGGACTGGAGCATGCTGATCGTGTTGTTCCCGGCGCAACTCGCGATCCTCGCAATCCTGCTGATCAACGGCTTCGAGTTCGTCGAGGTCCTGTGGCACAAAAAATGGCTGCGCCATTTCGGTTTGCTGCAACCGGACCCGCCCGAGGCGCAGCCGTTCGTTTCGATCCACCTCGCCTGCTACAACGAACCGCCGGACATGCTCATCGCAACACTGGATTCCCTTGCCGAACTTGATTACGGCAACTACGAAGTGCTGGTGATCGACAACAACACCAAGCGCGAGGAAGTGTGGAAGCCGGTCGAGGAATATTGCGCAAGGCTGGGCGAACGCTTCCGTTTCTTCCATCTCGACCCGTGGCCCGGGTTCAAGGCCGGCGCGCTCAACTACGGTCTGAAGCAGACCGACCCGCGCGCCGACATCATTGCGGTGGTCGATGCCGACTACGTGGTGCGCAAGGACTGGCTGGCGGCGCTGACGGGTTACTTCCACGATCGCAACGTCGCGGTGGTGCAGTGCCCGCAGTCGCACCGTGATTTCGACTACAACGCATTCCGGCGGATGACCAATTGGGAATTCGACGGTTTCTTCCGGATCGGCATGCACCATCGCAACGAGCGCAACGCGATCATCCAGCACGGCACCATGACGATGGTGCGGCGCGTGGCGCTGGAAGGCACCGGCGGCTGGTCGGAATGGACGATTTGCGAAGATGCCGAACTCGGCCTGCGCCTGATGCACGCCGGTTACGAAACCGTGTACGTCGACGAGTTGATGGGCAGGGGCCTCACGCCCGCCGATTTCCGCGCGTACAAGAGCCAGCGTTACCGCTGGGCGTTCGGCGCGATGCAGATCCTGAAGGGCCGCTGGAACTGGATGGTTCACAAGGGCCCGCTCACCACGGGCCAGCGCTTTCATTTTCTCACCGGCTGGTTCTCGTGGTTCGCCGACGCGTTGCACATGGCCTTCACGCTGCTGGCGCTCGGCTGGACCGCCGGCATGCTGCTGGCGCCGGGCATATTCAGCCTGCCGATGCGGCTGTTCCTGATCCCGGTGATGGGCTTCTTTGTCGGCAAGGCCGTGTTCGGCATCGTGCTGTACCGCGCCCGGGTGCGCTGCAACTGGCGCGATACATTGATGGCGGCGATTGCGAGCATGGGCCTGTCGCACGCGATCGCGCGCGGCATCTGGATGGGCCTGATCAAGAAGGAATCGATCTTCGTGCGCACCGCCAAAATTCGCCGGCTTTCCGGCGGCGCGGCGGGAGCGCTTGGGCCCGTGCGCGAGGAGCTGCTGATGTCGATTGCGCTGGTGCTGGCAATCATCGGCATGGCGCTCGATTTCGGCTCGCGCTACGTCGAGGGCCAGTTGTGGATGGTGATCCTCGCCGCGCAGGCTGTGCCGTACCTGTCCGCGCTGATCGGGGCCCTGGTTGCACATTATTCGCACGAGCGCCCGGACGCGGCGCCGCAGGAACAGCCGGCACGCTCGCCGGCGGCGCAGGTACACACGTCGGAAGCCGTCGAGGCCCGCACCGCTGCCACCTGAAGGGATCGACGTGCACGCACGACGACTACGCACACTGACCCGAGTGCCTCGGCTGATTTTCATAACGCACACGTGTGCGCTGGCCACGCAGATTTGCCGACCGCTGAGCGAGGGAGGCGACATCCCTGTCTTTTTTCCGCCCGCCTCCCGGGCGGGCGTGCCACCTTTCTTTGCGTGGCCAAAGAAATGTGGCCCAAAGAACGGCCACCCCGGTGCTGCGTTTTTCGTCCGTCCATGGACGAAAAATCCGTTCGGGCCGGCCGGGCTTGCCGCCGCGCCATCCATGGCGCGGCGGCAAGTAGGCGCAATCCATTGCG
>JBOHYV010000157.1:0-5975 GCA_050738135.1 Rhodanobacteraceae bacterium
CAACGCGGCACCAACGTGGCGCGGGTGATCGACGGCGAGGCGCGTGCTCAAGCCGCGGACCAGGTTTCCATCGCCAACCGCATCAACAGCCTGCGCCGCATCGGCGAAAGCAACTGGGCGGACCTGATCGAACGCGTGAGCGTGGTCGATCGGATCCTCGCCGGTGACCCGGCGGGTGCATACACGAACATGGATTTCACCACCCGCGGCCGCTACCGCCGCGCGGTGGAATCGCTGGCGCAACGCAGCGGCCACAGCGAGGCCGACGTCACCCGGCGCGCGATCGAGCTGGCCGGGACGGGGTGCAGCCCCGACGGTGATCCGCGGGTGCGCCACGTGGGCCACTACCTGATCGGCGACGGTCGCTATGCATTCGAACGCGAACTGGACGCGCGCGTGCCGGCCGAGCACCAGCTGGCGGCGCGCCTGAAACGCTGGCCCTCGACGACCTATCTCGGCGGGATCTTCCTGGGCAGCCTGATCATCACGGCATTGGTAGCGTGGGGTCAGCACTGGTATGCGCCGATGCCGTGGTTTCCGGACATCGCGTTGCTGTTCGCGGTGTTCGTCGCCGCGAGCCAGCCCGCGGTCGCGGTGGTGAATTGGCTGCTGGGCATGCTGGTCCCGGCGCAACTGTTGCCGCGGATGTCCTTCTCGGGCGGCGTTCCCGACGACTGCCGCACGCTGGTGGTGGTGCCGTGGTTGCTCGGCAGCCCGGATGGTCTCGCCGAACAGGTCGACGCGCTGGAAATCCGCTACCTGGGCAATCGCGACCCGAACCTGCGTTACGTCCTGCTGACGGACTTTCCCGACGCGCCCGAACGCGACATGCCGGGAGACGCGGCGCTGCTGCAAACCGCCACCACGGGCGTCGATCGCCTGAATGCCAAATATCCGCTTCCAGGCAGCACGCGTTTCTACCTGTTCCATCGCCCGCGCGAGTGGAATGCGCGCCAGGCGGTCTGGATGGGCTTCGAGCGCAAGCGCGGCAAGCTCGGCGACTTGAACCGGGTATTGCGGGGCGCGCGTCCCGAACGTGCCTTCAGCGTGATGCTCGGCGACCTCGACGCCCTGCAAACCGCGCGCTACGTGATCACCCTGGACGCCGACACCCAACTGCCCCCGGAAGCCGCACGCAAGTTGATCGAGACCATGGCGCACCCGTTGAACCGGCCATGGTTCAGCAAGGGCTCGCGCCGGGTGGTCGCGGGCTACGGCCTGCTGCAACCGCGGATTTCGTTGACCTGGATCGCCGACCGCGCCAGCCGCTTTGCACGGCTGAACAGCAACTCGACCGGGCTCGATCCCTACACCGGCGCGGTCTCGGACGTGTATCAGGACCTGTTCGGCGAAGCCTCGTTCGTCGGCAAGGGCATTTACGACGTGGACGCCTTCAGCCGTTCGGTCGGCACGCGTTTCCCCAACGACCTGATCCTGTCGCACGACCTGCTGGAAGGCTCCTACGCACGCGCCGGCCTGGTCAGCGACATCGAACTGGTCGAACACCAACCCAGCCGCTTCAGCGTCGATGTGCGGCGGCGCCACCGCTGGACCCGGGGCGACTGGCAGATCGTGCAATGGTTGCTGCCGATCGTGCCGGGTCCGCGTCGACGCGGGCTGCGCAACACCCTGAAGGCACACCACCGCTGGAAAATCATGGACAACCTGCGGCGCGGGCTGGTGCCGCTGGCGATGCTGGCGTTGCTGCTGCGCGGGTGGCTGCACGGCGCTGCCGCCGGGTACTGGACGCTGGTCGTGGTGGCGTTCCTGCTGGGGCCGCCGCTACTGATCGCGCTGGTGCAAGTGGTGCGAAACCTGCGGCAACGGGTGCCACCGCGACGCTGGCGCAACACTTGGCGCGGTATCCGCGACGAATTGCTGCGCGACGTGTTCGCGATCGCGGTCCTGCCGTTCGAGGCCTGGCTGAATCTCGATGCGATCGCCCGCAGCGCCGGCCGCCTGCTGTTCACGCGCAGGCACCTGCTGGAGTGGACCCCGATGACCGAGGCGATGCGCGGCGCGGCATCGAGTTTGGCGGACTATGCACGGCTGATGTGGGTGGCGCCCGCCGCCGCGCTCATCGTCGGATTCCTGCTGGGCCTTCGGGTTGCCGAAGGGCTGCCTGCCGGACTGCCGTTCCTGCTGCTGTGGTTTGCGTCACCGTGGCTCGCGTGGTGGATCAGCCGCACGCCCGAGCGCCCTTCGCTGCCGCTGGATGCCGCGCAGCAGATGTTCCTGCGCAGCGTCGCACGGCGCGTGTGGCACTGGTTCGAGATCTTCGTCAACGCCGACGAACACTGGCTGCCGCCGGACAACTTCCAGACTTTTCCGGTGGAGCAAACGGCGCACCGCACCTCACCCACCAACGTCGGGATGGCGCTGCTGGCCAACCTGACCGCACACGATTTCGGCTATCTCACCCATTCCGGATTCATGCGGCGAACCGCCGACACGCTCGACGCGTTGGGCAAGCTCGTGCGCCACCGCGGCCACTTCTACAACTGGTACGACACGCTGACGCTGCAGCCCCTGTCGCCGATGTACGTGTCCAGCGTGGACAGCGGCAACCTGATGGGTTGCCTGCTGGTGCTCGCCAACGCGCTCGAACACACGGACGAAGACGCATTGGTGTCGTCGGGCCTCGCGCGCGGCCTGCGCGACACCGCGCGGGTGCTGGGCGAACAGTTGCCGGGCGTGGATGCAGCCGATCCCCATGCCAACCTCGCGCTGGCCGCCACCGTGACCGAACTCGACGGCCTGATCGCCGACGCGGTCGGCAACACGGGCAATTTGCCCGTGTTGCACGGCCTGCTGGCGCGCATCGAGGCCGAGTCTGGCCAGCTCGCGCAACTGGTTTCCGACAGCGCGGTTGCGGGCGAATTTGCCGAATGGAGCAAGGTGCTCGCGCGACAAGCGACGGCGGCAAGCGAAGAACTGGATGAACTGGCGCCGTGGCTGGCGCTGGGCGATTCCGGCAGCGACGACGAGACCGTCCGCGCGTCGCTGGCCGAGCTGGAACGCAACCCCCTCACGGCGCGCGCGCAAGCGCTCGCCGCCCTCGTCGCCATGCGCCTCGCCACGGAGGACGCGGCATACCTGTGCGCGGCCCTGGACGAACTGCGCGCCACGCTGAATCGCCGGCGCGACGACGCGGCCGCGCTGGCGGCGCGCTGCCGTGAACTCGCGACCATGGATTTGTCGTTTCTGTGGGACAAGGGCCGCCAGCAATTTGTCATCGGCTACGACGTCGAACGCGACAAGCGCGACGGCGGCCACTACGACCTGCTGGCGTCGGAGTCGCGCATCCTCAGCTACGTCGCCATCGCGCAGGGCCAGGTACCGCCCACGCACTGGTTCCAGCTCGGGCGCCTGCTGACGGTTGCTGCCAGTCGGCCCACGCTGGTGTCGTGGAGCGGTTCGATGTTCGAATACCTGATGCCGGCTCTGCTGATGCCGACCTACCGCGACACCCTGCTCGACGACACCGGCAAGGCCGCCGTGGCGCGCCAGATCCAATACGGCGCGCAGCAGGAGGTGCCATGGGGCGTTTCCGAATCCGCGTACAACGCGACCGATGCCAACCTCGTCTACCAGTACCGTGCATTCGGCGTGCCGGGCCTGGGCCTGAAACGCGGGCTCGGCGAGGATCTGGTGATCGCACCGTATGCCAGCATGATGGCGCTGATGGTGGACCCGACCGCAGCCTGCAACAACCTGGAGCGCCTCGCCGGCGTCGGTGCACTCTCCCGCTACGGGTTTTTCGAGGCGCTCGATTTCACCGCGGGCCGGGTCAGCGAGGGCGAGTATTTCGCACTGGTGAGAAGCTGGATGGCGCACCACCACGGCATGAGTTTCCTCGCATTGTCCTCGCTGCTGAACCGGCAGCCGATGCAGCGGCGCTTCATGCGCGAGCCGATGTTCCGCGCGCATGAGCTGCTGCTGCGCGAAAGAGTTCCCGAAGCGCGTCCACGGCATCCCGCGACGCTGGACGTGGAACAACCGAGCCAGACCCGTGCGCGCGTGCGCGCGCAGACCCGCGAAATCACGCGCATGGATACGCCGCTTCCGGAAGTGCACCTGCTTTCCAACGGCAACTACCACGTGATGCTGAGTCAGACCGGTGCGGGCTACAGCCGCTGGCGCGAGCTTGCGGTGACGCGCTGGCGCGGCGATGCGGTGCGCGACGACGAGGGCACCTTCGTGTACCTGCGTGATGTCGATTCGGGCAACCTGTGGTCGGCCACGCGGCAACCGCTGGGCGACGTTGGGGGTACCTGCAGCGCCACGTTCTCGCAGGCACGTGCGGAATTCCACCGCAGCGACCACGGCATCGCCAGCGAGCTGCTGGTCGCGGTGTCAGCCGAGGACGACATCGAACTGCGCCGCTTGCGGTTGACCAATCACAGCCTGAAAACCCGCACGCTTGAAATCACCAGCTACGCCGAAATCGCGCTGGCCCCGCCCGACGCCGATGCGGGGCACCCGGTGTTCAGCAAGCTGTTCCTTGAAACCGAATCGGCGCCGGAACTCGACGCATTGCTGGCGACCCGGCGACCGCGCAGCCCGGAAGAGCGCAACCCGTGGCTGGTGCACCAGATGACCACGCGCGGCGGCACCCTCGATGCAGGCAGCTTCGAAACCGATCGTGAAGCTTTCCTCGGACGACTGCGCGGCCCCGCCGATCCGCTTGCGCTGGCGGGCGAAGCGCCGCTGGCCGGTCACGTCGGCGCGGTGCTCGATCCGATCGTGTCGATCCGGCGACGCATCCGCATCCTGCCCGGACATACCGCCGGCCTCGACATCCTGACCGGTGTCGCCTCCGACCGCGACGCCGCGCTGGAGCTGGCACGCAAATACCACGAGCGGCACCTGCATCGACGGGTGTTCCAGCTGGCGTGGACGCACGACCAGGTGGCCCTGCAGCAACTCAACATGAGCGCGGTGGAGGCGCAACGCTACGAACGCCTCGCCGGCACGCTGCTGTATGGCCCCGTCGCGGCACGTGGCGGCGACGAGGACGCGCCGTCGCCGCAGACGGCCCTGTGGAAGCACGGCATTTCCGGCGATCTGCCGATCGTGCTGGCGCGCATCGCCAACATCAGCCAGATCGACCTGGTGCGGCACCTGATCCAGGCACACGGCTACTGGCAGATGCGCGGCCTGCACGCGGACCTGCTGATCTGGAACGAAGAGCTCTCCGGTTATCGCCAGGAACTGCAGGAACACATCCTGTATCTGATCGAATCGGGCGCCGAGGCACGCGGCGGTCAGGGCAAGGGCAAGATGTTCGCGTGGCGCATCGAGCACCTGCCCGCGGCCGATCGCGCGTTGATGCTGGCGGTCGCGCGCTGCGTGTTTTCGGGCAACGAAGGCCGCCTGCGCGACCAGATCGCACGGATGCTGCCGGCCGATGCGGAGTCCGAACCACCGACCCGGCTGCCGCTGCGCAAGCCGCTGCCCTCCGGTTACGCGCTGCAGCCACTTTCCGAGGACCTGCGCGTCCGCAGCCCGTTGGGCGGGTTTCGCAACGATGGCAGCGAGTACGTGATCTGGCTGGAAACCGGGGCGCCAACGCCCGCGCCGTGGTGCAACGTGCTGGCCAACGAATCGTTCGGTTCGGTGGTGAGCGAATCCGGCGGCGCCTACAGCTTCGCCGAGAACGCCCACGAATTCCGCCTCACGCCCTGGTACAACGACCCGCTGCGCGACACGAGCGGCGAAGCACTGTGGCTACGCGACGAGGTGACCGGCGAATACTGGTCGGCGACGTCCCGACCCACGCCGAGCGGCGATCCGTACCGCACTTGTCACGGCTTCGGCTACAGCCGCTACGAACACGTGCACGCCGATCTTTACAGCGAGCTGACCGTGTTGGTCGCACAACAGGCGCCGGTCAAGCTGACGCTTCTGAAACTGGTCAACAAGAGCGACCGCGCGCGGCGGGTTTCGCTGACCAGCTTTGTCGAATGGGTGCT
>JBOHYV010000158.1:0-5936 GCA_050738135.1 Rhodanobacteraceae bacterium
CCTGCTCCGCAGCCAATCGTTCCTGTTCGGCTCGTTCCGCCGCCAGGCGCTCCTGCTCCGCTTTCTTCGCCGCAACCCGTTCGGCCTCGGCCTGCTCCGCAGCGAGGCGTTGCTGTTGTGCCTTCTCCTCCTCGAGCCGCCCGGCCTCGGCCTGCTCCGCAGCGATGCGTTCCTGTTCGACCTTTTCCGCAGCAATCCGTTCGGCCTCGGCCTGCTCCACAGCGAGCCGCTGCTGCTCGGCTTTTTCCGCAGCAAACCGTTCGGCCTCGGCCTGCTCCGCAGCAAGCCGCTCCTGCTCGGTTTTTTCCGCAGCGACGCGCTCGGCCTCGGCCTGCTCGGCGGCGAGCCACTCCTGCTCGGCTTTTTCCGCAGCGAACCGTTCGGCTTCCGCCCGCTCCGCAGCCAGGCGTTCGGCTTCGGCCTTTTCGGCTGCGACGCGTGCCTGCTCCGCCTGCTCGGCGGCCTGGCGCTCGGCTTCGACTTTCCCGGACGCCAGCCGCTCCGCCTCTTCGCGCGCCGCAAGCACCTCGGCATCGTCCTCGGTCGGCAACGCGGAGGCAATTGTCAGCCCCATCGCCGCCACGCCGTCCGCCTGTTCCTCGATGGCGGCTTGCGGCAGGCTGCTCCCCGTTGATGATTGTTCCAACGCCGCATCCGGTGCGCCGAACGGCGCGGCATTCGGCCAGCGGTCGCGGAGAGCTTCCAGTCGCTCGGTCAAAGCCGTGGTGTCCGGTACGTCCGGAATCGGCGCATCGAACTGCGCCATGACATGTTCGGTCACGGACACGGCATCACGCAAGGCGTCGCAGCCTTCGCGATCAAGCGGAGCATGCGCGTTGTGCAGGCGACGCACCCAGACTTCGAGCGGCGCAAGCATGCTCGCCAGGGATTCGATGCCGACCATCGCGACCGCGCCGTGCAATGTGTGCACCGAACGCGCCAATTCGCCGTCCACCGGAACATCATGACGGGCATCGCGCAAGAGGTAACCGCGCATGCCATCGAGATGTTGTCCGACTTCGGTGCGCAGGACATCCAGAAGGATGGGATCGACCACCGGAAGGCCCGTTTCCGGCGAGGTGATGACGTGTTCGGATACCGCGACGGGCGTGGTCGCAACCGGGGCCGCTTCAGCCTCCAGCGGTACCCAGCGACGCACCTTGCGGATGCTCTTGCGGTAGCCGCCGACCGCGTCCGCGATCTGCGCGGGCTCGCCCGCGGCAAGCCTGTCGGCGGTCTGCGTGATCGCGTCGAGCGGCGGATTCAGCGTGACCGCCTGGCCCTGCAGACCTGCATGCAGCTTGGGCAACATGGCGACGACCGCATCCATGAGCTCCTGTACGTTGGCATCGGGCCGGATGGTGTGATCGAGCACGCGGTTGAGCATGTTCTCGATCTTCCAGCTGAACTCGCCCAGCGCCACGGCGCCAACCAGCCGCCCGGAGCCTTTCAGCGTATGGAACGAACGCCGCACGTTCTTGAGTGTGTCGAGATCGTCCGGATTGGCTTTCCAGGCCGGCAGGTTGACATTGATGTTCGCAATTTCCTCGCCGACTTCCTCGACGAAAACCTCGCGGATTTCCTCGTCGATGCCGGCCGCATCCTGAAACGCGGTATCGACCGGCGCGCCCTCGCTCTCGATCGGTTCCAGCACTTCCTCTTCGACTTCGACCCACCGCCCGCGGCCGACACCGGGCGCGAGCTGCCCGGCGTGCGCCGCTTCGTCTTCCTGCACCAGGGGCGCAATTGGAATATCGACGATGCTCGGCAAGCCCTTGCCGATGAATTCGACCGGCCCGATCGCAGGCGTTGCATCCGCGCGCTGCGCGCGTTTTTCGGTTGCACCGGTTTCTGCGGAAACGCGGCGCTGCGGAATCGGCCAGTAATGCAGGAGCTCGAGGCTGTGCCGGGCGGCATCGAGAACCCGGTTGTCACTGGCGCTCGAATCACGCCCGATTTCGAGGTAGTACTCGACGCTGGCCATGGCATCGGCCAGCGTGTCCATTTCGTCGACCGTCGGCACCTTGCGGTCGTTGATCAATTCGTTGCCGACGTAGCGATCGATGCCTTCGACGAGTTCGGCCGGGCGTTCCAGGTTGAGGATCCGCAGCGCACCCGAGATTTCGGTCAGCAGCTTGGGCACTTCTTCCAGTTGCGCGTGCGCCCATGACGATTCGATGAACGCCGTCATGTGTTCCTTGACCTTGCCGAGATTGGCGCCGGTCTCCCGCATCAGCGTGCGCATGATCTTGTGCGCCTCGCTCGACGGGAGGGCGCCATCCGGCGTGTCGGTCGCACCCAGGTATTCGCTGTGTCCGTCAAGCGATGCGTCCACGTACAGCAGCGAGCTGGCGACATCCAGGATGGTTTCGGGTTTCGCTTCGCGCTTGCCGTCGATGATGTCGGCGATCAGCTTGCGCTGCTCGTTGATCGTCCTCGCGGGCGCTTCCAGCCCGAGCATCTCCAAGGTGTCGCCCACGCGGTGCAGGGTTTCCACCTGTGGCGCCAGTTGCTGGGTATCGCGGTCCTCGCGGCGCAGGAAAATGTCCAAGCCTTCCTTGACCCGCAACAGATCCTCGCGCACCGCCTTGGCAACGGTGTCGAGCAGCGCGCGGTTGCGTCCGGACATCGCCGCGCGCGCGCGCTCCAGTTCCTCTGCGGACGGCACCATGTGATCGAACGCGAAGCACTGCGCGATCGCCTCGCTACGGCCGGGGCCCGGGACCGCCCGGGTAACGGCGAACAGCAGATTCCGTACGAGCTCACGTGCGTCTTCGTCGCCGCACGCTTCTTCGCCCTGATCCTGCATGTGGCGGATGGTGCGATCGAGATGGCCAAACTGCTGGCGCAGGCTGGCGAGATGATGATCCAGCCGACCCTGGTGCAGGGCTTCCAGCACGCCTCCAGCCACCCACCACAAACGACGGGCTGACTCGGCGTGGCACACTGAGCGCAGTCCATCCATGCCATCGCGCATCTCGGCGAAATCGGGCTGTTGCCCCTGGTTCCATGTCATCAATTGAACATGGAAGCGCGCGTGCACCTCGGTCGTGCGTTGACGCAGGTCGGCAAACGGAAATGCCGCGCGCGCCCCGTCTGCATCCGGCGGCAACGGCCGATCGATGTCCGGGTGGAACAGCACCCGCGCGTCGACCGCCTCGCAGCCGCGCGCGTCGCGCAGGTCGTTGAGGAGCGGCAGCAGGACGATCGGAATGTCCTTGTGCCCGCTCTCGATCAGGTCGAGGTAATCGGGCAGTTGCACCAGCCCCCGCATCAGGGCACCGAAGGCCTCGTCGCGATCGGCCACCTGGCCGTCCAGCACTGCCTGCGCCAGACGCTCCATTTCCTGATCGAGCTCGGCGGCACCGTACAACTCGACCATGCGCAGGGTGCCGAGCACCTGGTGCAGCAGGCCGACGCAGCTTTGCATCAGGCGCGCGTCCTCGGGCTCCCCGGCGTAGGCCTCGAGCGACTGGCGGGCTTCCGACAGAAGCTCGTCGATCTGGGGCTTGACCCAGCCGAGGGTCGAAAAATCGACTTGCTCTTCGAGCCGCATCGCCGCATTGCGCACGCCGGGGTCTGCTTCCCGAGCCGCAGCACGGTCGGGCGCAACCGCAGCCACGCCGGCCGTTCCGGTCGTCGTGGTCACGATGTCGTCGCCTGCGGCCATGGTCTCTCCCCGGGATGCTCAGTTCTGTTCGACACGAAGATCCGTGCTTACGCCGGCAGCTTGAAGTCGGCCACCGAGCGGCGCAGCTCCTGCGCGAGTTGCGCAAGGTTGCCGATCGACTCCGCCGTCTGGTTGGCGCCCACCGAGGTCTGCGCGGTGATCTGCTGAATCGAGTTCATCGTCGAGCTGATGTTGGTGGCTGCGGCGGACTGCTGCTTGGCCGCGCTGGAGATGCCTTGAATCAATCCTGCAAGGTTGTTCGACACCTTTTCGATCTCGCCCAGCGCGGTGCCGGCGTCCTCGGCCAGCCGCGCGCCGTTCACCACCTGGGTCGTGGTCTGTTCCATGGAGCTGACTGCTTCGACGGTGTCGGACTGAATGGTCTGCACCAGCGTTTCAATTCGCTTGGTGGCGCCGGTCGCGCGTTCGGCCAGTCGCTGCACTTCGTCCGCGACCACCGCGAAACCGCGCCCCGCCTCGCCCGCCGAGGCGGCCTGGATGGCCGCGTTCAGTGCCAGAATGTTGGTCTGTTCGGCGATGTCGTTGATGAGCTCGACGATCGAGCCGATCTCCTGCGAGGACTCGCCGAGGCGCTTGATGCGTTTGGACGTTTCCTGGATCTGCTCGCGGATCGAGTCCATGCCGCTGATCGTCTGGCGCACGATCTGCGCGCCATTCGACGCGATCTGCACCGAGCGCTGCGCCACTTCCGCGCTGTCGGCGGAGTTGCGCGACACTTGGTCGATGGAGACCGCCATCTCGTTGATCTTGGCCGAGGCCGAGGTGATCTGCTCGGCCTGCTGGTTGGCCGCGTCCGCCAGATGCTTGGCGGTAGCCTGGGTTTCCTGCGCGGCCGAAGATACCCGCACAGCCGTCTCGTTGATCGTGGTCACGAGGGAGCGCAGCGCTTCGACCGCGAAGTTCACCGAGTCCGCGATCGCGCCGGTGATGTCCTCGGTCACGGTGGCCTTCACCGTCAGATCGCCCTCGGCGAGCGTGCCCATTTCATCCAGCAAGCGCATGATCGCCTGCTGGTTGCGTTCATTGAGGCTGCGGCTATCGGCCGAGCGCTTGCGCTCGGTGCGGATGAAGTTGAGCGCCAGGATCACCGCCAGCACCGCCGCAGCCACCGCGCCGAGCAAGCCCCACCATACATTCGGGAACGGCCGCGTTTGCGGCAGTTTGCCGAGCGCGGTGGAAACGTTGTTGGCCTTCAGCAATACGTCTTGCGAATCGACCGACGCTTGTGTTGCAGCGTTCTTCACTGACACCAGCGTGGGCGCCGCCGCGATCACCTTCTGCACCGGCGCCTCGAGGTCGGTCCAGGACTTCTGCACGCCCGTCAGGATCTTGGCGGCCTCGCCCGAGGAATCGTCGGCAAGCTGCTTCAGGGTCGCGCCGTAGTTGGTGGAGTCGAGCGCGAGACCGTTGGCGGCGGACGCCGAATCGGCGCCACCCTCCAACACGTCACCCACGCGGCGTATCAGGCGGTCGCCGGAAACCATCAGCTGCGAGGCGGTGTAAATCTGCGACGAGGAGCCCCTGGATTGGAGGATGTTGATGACCTGATTGACCTTGGAATCCAGGCCCGGCATCTGCTGGTTGAAGGTGGCCGCCTGCGAGGCCGAGTCCAGCACCGCATCCTTGTTGGCCTGGATTTTGCCGAGATCCGCGTTCAACTGGCTCCACGATTTGGTCAGGGCGGTCATCGGACCACGTACGCCGATGGCGTCGCGGTAGGCCGGCAGGCCCGTAACGGTGTCGCCCTGGTTGAGGTGCTGCACGGCCGCGGCGATGGCCCCGCGGGTGCTGGAAAGTTCCTTGAAGGCGTCGATGTTGCCGTTGGCCGCCTGCGAGGCGAAGTTCGCAACCTGCTGCGAGTTCACCTGGATCTGGGTGGTGAGCTGCGCGGCCGCACGGTCCTGGCTGTCGTGGCGGTTCAGAAGGAAAAAGTCCGCGCCGGCGAGAATGATCGCCAGCAGCAGCAGGATGATCAGCCACGTCTGCAGGGACGTACCCTTGCGAGCCGCACCGGAATTCGCGCTCATGATTGCCACCTCGTTGCCAAGTTTGTCGCCTGCCTGTTCGTTGCTCCCGGTCGGGAGCCGCGAGCCGATCCGGAGCGGCTGTCGTTGAAAGTCAGGCCAGGGATGGCCGTTCTGGTGTTCATCGTCTGCAACCCCTCCAATACCCAAAAACATCCAACGAAACCGCGATCACGGACGATCGCACAAGGGTCTGCCAACGCCATGCCAAGCGAGCCGCG
>JBOHYV010000159.1:0-5819 GCA_050738135.1 Rhodanobacteraceae bacterium
TAATCAAGTTCCGCCATCGCGAGCAGCGCGGCGCCATATTTCGAATCCAGCTCCAGCGCCTTGTGCAGGTAGGACGCCGCACCTGCGTAATCGTTGCCCTGCAGAAGGCATTCACCCGCATTGGTGTTGGCGCGCGCCGGGGTTTTGTAGAAAGGATCGGCCAGCGCGCGCTTGAAGTAGCGCATCGCTTCCTGGCGCTTGCCCTGCTCGCACAGGAACTTGCCGTAATTGTTGTTGGTGTCCCCGTTGGAAGGGTCCAGCGCGATCGCCGCGCGGAATTCCTTGTTGGCATCCTGCAGACGCTTGATGTGCCAATCCAGGATCGCCAGCATGGTGTGCGCGGGAATGTACGCGTCGTCGAAGCTCAGCGCCTTGCGCAACGCCGTTTCGGCCTTCTTCAATTGCCCCTCGTGCATGTAGGCGCTGGCGAGCTGCGTGTGGGTTTGCGCTGCCGCCTGCTTGTTTTGCTTGGTGGTGTCATGCGGCGCATCCTGGGGGTTGGTCATCGGCGTCGAATACTTGATGATGCCGGGGTTGTGCTTGCACGCAACCAACCCAAGCGCCAGCGCCACCACCACCATCACCTGACAGGTTCTACGCCGCATCCGCGTGCACCTCTGCTACGACCATGCGCGCCGCTTCCACGCGGCGCTGGAATTCGGCGTGGCGACGGGTACGATCCGCCACCTTGCCCCTGAGCTGTCCGCAGGCGGCGTCGATGTCCTCGCCGCGGGTGCGCCGTACCATCGTTTGCACCCCGGCGCCCATCAGCACCGTCTGGAACGCGCGAATGGTGGTTTCGTCGGAGCGTTCGTATTGCGTGCCGGGGAACGGGTTGAACGGAATCAGGTTCACCTTGGCCGGCAGCCTGTGCATCAGCTTGACCAATCCCCGTGCCAACGCCGGGCTGTCGTTGACGCCCTTCATCAGCGTGTATTCGAAGGTGATCGTCGCCCGCGGCCTGCGCGCGGCATAGCGTGCGCACGCGTCCAGCAGCTCATCGATGCCCCAGCGCTTGTTGAGCGGTACCAGTTGCGTGCGCAGCTCGTCGTTGGGCGCGTGCAGCGACACCGCCAGCGACACATCGGCGACTTCGCCCAGGCGGTCGATCATCGGCACCACGCCGGCGGTCGAGAGCGTGACCCGCTTGGATGCCAACCCGAACCCCAGGTCATCGCGCATCAGGCTCATCGCACGCACGACGTTGTCGAAATTCAGCAGCGGCTCACCCATGCCCATCATCACCACGTTGGTGATGCGTCGTTGCCGATGGGTGACGTTGCCCAGCTGTTTTGCGGCGTGCCAGACCTGCCCGATGATTTCAGACGGGGCGAGATTGCGATTGAAACCCTGCGCGCCGGTGGAGCAGAACCGGCAATTGAGGCCGCAGCCGATCTGCGAAGACACGCAAAGGGTGCCGCGCGTGGGTTCCGGGATGTACACGGTTTCGACCGCATTGCCCGCGTCCATGCCCAGCAGCCACTTGCGGGTGCCGTCGCTGGAAGCCTGGTCCAGCAAGGCTTTGGGCGGCGCCACCACGGCTACTTCGGGCAACTTCTCGCGCAGGCATTTGCCGAGGTCCGTCATCGCCCCGAAGTCGCTTTCGAGGTGGTGATAGATCCACTTCATCACCTGATCGGCGCGCCAGGGCTTCTCGCCCAGATCGGCGAAGAATCCACGCAGTCCATCGCGATCGAAGTCCAGCAGGTTGGCCTTGACGGGTGTTTCAGCCATGGATCGCTCTTGTCGAAAGTCAGGCCATGGATGGCCGTTCTTGATCCCCGCGTTCATGAAGAACGCAAAAACTACCGCAGACAGATTTCCGTCGCGGCGAAGAAGTAACCGATCTCGAAACGCGCGGTATCAGGTCCATCCGAGCCGTGCACCGCGTTGGCGTCGATGCTTTGTGCAAAGTTGGCACGAATGGTTCCCGCTGCCGCTTCCTTCGGGTTTGTCGCGCCCATCAACTCGCGATTTTTTGCGATCGCGCCCTCGCCTTCCAGCACCTGGATCATCACCGGGCCCGAAGTCATGAACTCGACCAGCGGTTTGAAGAACGGACGTTCCCGATGCACCGCATAGAAACCTTCGGCATCCTCACGCGAAAGGTGCTTCATTTTCGCCGCGATCACCCGCAAACCCGCCTTTTCGAAACGCGCGTAAATCTGCCCGATCACGTTTTTGGCAACGCCATCGGGCTTGATGATGGAAAGCGTGCGTTCCAGCGCCATGGGCTCCTCGACAAATGACGGCAGGTGGAAGATGCGGTCGACATCCAACCACGATGCGTGAGCATACCCGTAAAAGCTCGTCCGAATGAGGGGTTAGCTCACAAAAGAACGAACGATTCTAGCTCATTGGACAGGCTTTGGCCACGCGTTTGACCCGCAACCACGGTCAATCTAGACTTCAAACGATTGTTTGAAACGAGCCCATGCACGACACCTCCCAGTTCTCCACCCGGCAGCGGATCCTCGGCGCCGCGGAAGAAATGTTTGCGGAACTCGGGTTCGCCCGGGCGTCGTTGCGCCAAGTCACCGCCGCAGCCGGGGTGAACCTGGCCGCCGTCAACTATCACTTCGGGTCCAAGGACAACCTGATCGAGGAAGTTTTTCGCCGCCGGCTTGATGAATTGAGCCGCAGGCGCCTGGAACGGTTGGCCGAAGTCGGCAAGTCGGGACCGGCGACGCTGGAAGCGGTGCTGGACGCCTTCATCACCCCCGCGCTGGAACTGTCGCTGGACCGCAGGGGCGGCTCGGTGTTCATGCGCGTGCTGGCGCGCGCGTTCGCCGAACACAACAGCAATCTGCGCGGCTTCCTGTCCGAGAATTACGGCTACGTGTTGAAGGATTTCGCGGCTGCCTTCGCGAACCTGCTGCCTCGACTCGACAAGCAGGAGCTCTACTGGCGCCTCGACATTGCCGTCGGAGCACTCACCTACGCCATGGCCGACTTCGGCATGATCCAGCGCCGCAGCGGCGAGAGCGAACGCGCGCATCGAGAGCAAATAGCCCGGCACCTGATCCAGTTCACCGCAGCGGGGTTGAGGGCTTAGAGAACCCCTGAACAACCTGCTGTGCTCGGTAGGGCGGGCACTGCCCGCCGTCAACGGGCTCGGCGGACCATGTCCGCCCTACGTATGCGCTCCGCTCCGGCATCACGCAATCTGCATTCGCGCGCGACGATTCTTCACGGTTTCCTTCCCGGCACACCGTCAATATTTCATCCATCAGACTTTTGGAGTTTCCATGTCAGACATTCTTCGCATCCGCAAAGCCGCCGTGCTGGGCGCCGGCGTGATGGGCGCGCAGATCGCGGCGCATCTCACCAACGCCGGCATCGAAACCGTGCTGTTCGACCTCGCGGCGAAAGAAGGCCCGAAAAACGGCATTGCCGTCAAGGCCATCGGGCATCTCGGCAAGATGTCGCCGGCGCCGCTGGCAGTGAAGGATCTCGCCGCCGCGCTCACCCCGGCCGATTACGACGAAAACCTCGACGAGCTGAAAGACTGCGATTTCGTGATCGAGGCCATCGCCGAGCGCATGGACTGGAAGCTGGACCTCTACAGAAAGGTCGCTGCGCACATTCCCGAACACACGATCCTGGCCAGCAATACCTCCGGGTTGTCGATCAACAAACTGGCGGAGGCCCTGCCGGAAAACCTGCGCCACCGTTTCCTCGGCGTGCACTTCTTCAATCCGCCGCGCTACATGCACCTGGTCGAGGTGATTCCGGGCAAGGCCACCGACCGCCAGTTGCTCGAAGGGCTGGAAGCGTTCCTCACCTCCGCACTCGGCAAGGGCGTGGTGTTCGCCAAGGACACGCCCAACTTCATCGGAAACCGCATCGGGGTGTTCTCGATGCTGGCGACCATGCATCACACCGCGCAGTTCAAGCTCGGGTTCGACGTGGTGGATGCGCTGACCGGCCCCGCGATCGGGCGGCCGAAGTCGGCGACGTATCGCACCGCCGATGTCGTCGGTCTCGACACCATGGCGCACGTGATCAAGACCATGGCCGACACCTTGCCCGGTGATCCATGGCACGAACATTTCAAGTCGCCCGCGTGGCTGACTGCGCTGATCGAAAAAGGCGCATTGGGTGCGAAAGTCGGCACCGGCTTTTATCGCAAGGCCGGCAAGGAAATCCAGGTGCTGGATCTCGCGAAGCAGGACTACCGCCTGTCGGAACAGAAGGCGTCCGATGAAGTTGCCGCCATCCTCGCGCTCAAGGATCCGGCCGATAAATTCGCGAAGCTGCGCACTTCCAATGACCCGCAGGCGCAATTCCTGTGGGCGTGTTTTCGCGACCTGTTCCATTACACCGCGTATCACCTCGAAGGCATCGCCGAGACCGCGCGCGACGTCGATTTCGCGATCCGCTGGGGCTACGGCTGGAAGCTCGGGCCATTCGAAACCTGGCAGGCCGCGGGCTGGGAGCAGGTCGCCAAGTGGATCGGGGAAGACATCGCCGCCGGCAAGGCGATGAGCAAGGCACCGCTGCCCCCCTGGGTCAGCGACGGCCGCAAGGGCGTGCACCTTGTGGATGGCTCGTACTCGCCACGCGAGAACAAGGACATCCCGCGTTCCTCGGCACCGGTGTACAAGCGCCAGTTATTCCCCGATGCGCTGATCGGCGAGAAGTTCGACCAGGGCACCACGGTCTGGGAGAACGATGGCATTC
Organism: Rhodanobacteraceae bacterium; assembly: GCA_050738135.1. GTDB lineage: Bacteria > Pseudomonadota > Gammaproteobacteria > Xanthomonadales > Rhodanobacteraceae > 66-474. The sequence continues at coordinate 4,684 of JBOHYV010000159.1, forward strand.
GCTTGTGGACGCTGGGCGATGACCACATCGGCATCGTCAGCTTCAAGACCAAGATGTGCACCTTCGACGATCAGGTGCTGGACGGCATCCAGCATGCGGTCGGCCTGGCCGAGCAGAAATTGAAGGCGCTGGTGGTGTGGCAGTCCGGCCCGGTGTTCTCGGCCGGCGCCAACCTGAAAGGTGTGCTGGCGCTGTTGCAAGAAAGCAACGTATCGCAGCTCGAAGCGATGATCGCCAATTTCCAGCGCACCACGCAGCGCGTGCAGCATGGCCTGGTGCCTACTGTCGCGGCGGTGCGCGGGCTGTGCCTCGGCGGCGGCTGCGAATTGCAGATGCACAGCGCGCGGACGGTTGCGGCGCTGGAAAGCTACATCGGCCTGGTCGAGGCCGGCGTGGGACTGTTGCCCGCCGGCGGCGGCCTCAAGGAAATCGCCGAGCGCTGCTCGCGCGCGATAGCGCCGGGGGTCGATCCATTCGACCCCATCAAGCGCCATTTCGAAACAGTGGCGATGGCGAAAGCCTCCGGCAGCGCGCTGGAAGCCAGGCAGCTTGGATACCTGCGCGAATCCGACGTGGTGGTTTTCAACGCCGACGAGCTTTTGTACGTCGCGAAAAGCGTGGCATCGTCACTGGCCGAATCGGGCTGGCGCCCGCCGTTGCCGCAGGCCACGCACGTCGCAGGCGACGTCGGCACCGCGACCATCAAGGCACAGCTCATCAACATGCTGGCAGGACATTTCATCTCCGGGCACGACATGGAGATCGCCACGCGCATTGCCGACACCTTGTGCGGCGGCGGCATCGAACGCGGCAGTACGGTCGATGCGCAATGGCTGCTGGACCTGGAGCGCCACCACTTCATGGAATTGGCGCAGATGGACAAGACCCGGGCGCGCATCGCGCACACCATGACGACCGGCAAACCGCTCAGAAACTGATCGGGACTCGGGACTCGGGACCAGAAGCGTGACGCGCTCTTGCTCTGCAGGTCCCTTGTCCCCTGTCCCCTGTCCCCATCTCGACATTGGACAACTTCGAGGAATCCGAAATGACTTCGCAAGTTCAAGACGCCTACATCGTCGCCGTCAAGCGCACGCCGGTCGGCAAGGCCCCGCGTGGCGTATTCCGCCACACCC
>JBOHYV010000160.1:0-5809 GCA_050738135.1 Rhodanobacteraceae bacterium
CCTGTCGCCGCTGAAACGCTCGTTGCTGCTGCGCAAGCTGGAGAAGCAGCGGCGCAAGACGGGCTGAACCGCCGGTGGCGCACTTGCGGCTGGTGTTCGCCGGCACGCCGGATTTCGCCGTCCCCGGCCTGCGTGCTTGTGTCGACGGCGATGCGGACGTGGTCGCGGTTTACACACAACCCGATCGACCCGCCGGACGCGGCCGCAAGCTGACAGCCAGCGCCGTCAAACAGGTAGCCACTGCGGCCGGCATTCCGGTCGAGCAGCCCGAATCGCTGGACTCCGCGGACGCGCAGGAACGTCTGCGCGCGTACGCGCCCGACCTGATGGTGGTGATCGCGTACGGTTTGATCCTGCCGCGCAAGCTGCTGGCGATTCCACGGTTCGGCTGCTGGAATGTGCACGCTTCGCTGTTGCCGCGCTGGCGCGGCGCCGCGCCGATCCAGCGCGCGCTCCTCGCCGGCGACACGGAAACCGGGGTGTGCCTGATGCAGATGGAAGCCGGGCTCGATACAGGGCCGGTGCTGCTGTCCGCACGCACCCCGATCCGCGGCAATGACACGGGCGGTTCGCTGCACGACCGCCTGGCCGAACTCGGCGCCCGGGTGCTCGCCGATGGATTGCGGCGCGTGTCGCGCGGCGAAACACTCGCCACTACGTACCAGTCGAGCGAAGGCGCCACCTATGCGCGCAAGCTCGACAAGGCCGAGGCGAAACTCGATTTCGCGCGACCGGTGATCGAGCTCGAGCGCAAGGTGCGCGCGTTCGATCCGTGGCCGGTGGCGGAAGCGGACATTGCGGGCGAGCGTGTGCGTGTGTGGAAGGCCGAAGCGCGGGACCCGGGACTCGGGACTCGGGACTCGGAAAAGCCGGGTGCCATCGTCGTCGCATCGAAACACGGGATCGATATCGCTTGCGGCGAAGGCGTGTTGCGGATTCTCAAACTGCAACGCGCGGGCGGGCGGGTGATCGGTGCTGGCGATTATCTGAACGCGCGCGCGGAACTGCGCACGGCATGACGGACACCCGTGCGCTGGCTGCCGAAGTGCTGGCGGATGTTGCTTTGCACGGCGTCTCGCTGCGCGAGCGCCTGCCGCCCGCGCAATCGAAACTTCCCGATGCGCGCGACCGCGCGTTGCTCACCGCCCTGTGCAATGAAGGCGCGCGCTGGTGGCTGCGTTTCGACGCGGCGCTCGATGGCCTGTTGCAGCAGCCGCTGCGCAAGCGCGAACCCGTCGTGCATGCGCTGCTGGTGGCGGGGCTCGTGCAGCTCGAAATCCTGCAACTGCCGGCGCACGCGGCGCTGGCAACAACGGTCGAGGCAACGCGCGTGCTCGGCCGCGGCGGCTTCACGAAACTGGCCAACGCGGTGCTGCGGCGCTGGCTGCGCGAACGCGAGGCGCGCAACGCGCAGCTGGATCGCAGCCCGGTGACGCGAACCGCGCATCCAGGCTGGCTGGTCGACGCGCTGCAACGCGACTGGCCCGAATCCGCCGATGCCATGCTCGCCACCAACAACACACCCGCGCCACCGATGCTGCGGGTAAATCCATGGCGCGCGAAACGTACGGACGTTTTCGCGGTGCTGCAGGCGGCGGGCGTCGATGCGCACGCGCACCCCTGGCTACGCGATGCTGTCGTGCTGGCAGCGAATGCCGACGTCACGCACCTGCCGGGTTTTGCCGAAGGCGATTTTTCGGTACAGGATGGCGCGGCACAGTGCGCGGCAGATCTGCTGGAGTTGCACGATGGCATGCGCGTGCTGGATGCCTGCGCTGCGCCGGGCGGCAAGACCTGCCACGTGCTGGAGCGCGCGAAGGTCGCCGTGCTGGCGCTGGAACGCGACGTGCGACGCGCGGCATCGATCCGCGCCAACCTCGACCGCGCGGGTTTGCAATGCGATGTGCGCATCGGCGATGCGGGCGAACCCGCGCGATGGTGGGACGGCACCCCGTTCGACCGCATCCTGCTCGACGCGCCGTGCTCGGCCACCGGCGTGATCCGCCGCCACCCCGACATCAAGCTGCACCGGCGCGAGACCGACATCGCGCAGCTTGCGCGTGAGCAGGCGCGCCTGCTCGCCGCGCTGTGGCCGTTGCTGGTGCCCGGCGGCCGATTCGTCTATGCCACGTGTTCGGTGCTGCACGAAGAGAACCAACACGTCGTCGCTGCGTGGCTCCATGCACGGCGCGATGCGCGCCCGCTTCCGTGCGAACTCCCGGCGGGGCGCACCGCTGGTTCAGGTTGGCAAATCCTGCCGGGCGAAGGCGGACTGGACGGCATGTTCTACGCGGTGCTGCGGAAAGACGAAGACCAGCGCTGATCCTCGGTGGATGCATACCCTCTTCCTTCGGGAGAGCGTGCCCCGAAGGGGCGGCTGAGCGTACGCCATCGCGTTGCGGCGCCGATATGTGCGCCCATCTGCCATTCGCCGGGGCCGACCCCTCATCCGGCGCTACACGCAAACGCAAAAGCGGCGCGCTGCGTCCCTTCTCCCGAGGGGAGAAGGGAAATCTTGCCAAGCTTCGCCTTGGTGTCCACGTACAATCACCGCGACTTTCCGCTGCGATGACCGTGACGTCCACACAACTTTCCCGCCGCTGGCTCGACGACGAACGCGTGCAGCTTGCGCTGCTGTTCGCGTTCGCGCTGCTGTTGCTGGGCCTCGGGATTGGCCTGCGCGATCCGTGGCCGTCGGACGAACCGCGCTTCGCGCTGGTCGCGCGCGAGATGCTTGCCGGCGGACACTGGCTGTTTCCGCATCGCGGCGTGGAGCTGTATTCCGACAAGCCGCCCGTGTTCATGTGGCTGGAGGCCTGCGCGTATTTCGTCACCGGCGGCTGGCGCGGCTGGTTCCTGCTGCCATCGCTGCTGGCGGGCCTGGGCACCATGGGGTTGGTCTACGACTTCGTGCGCCGGCAGTGGAATCAGCGTGCCGCGCTGCTGACTGCAGCAGCGGTGCTGGTCAGCTTCGACTTCACCTTCCAGATGCGCGCGGCGCAGATCGACGGCGTGGAAGTATTCTGGATCGCCCTGTCCGTGTACGGCCTGCTCCGCCATGTGCTGCTCGGGCCCGCATGGCGCTGGTATGCGGTCGGGTTCATTGCCGCGGGGTTGGGGGTGATCACCAAGGGTGTCGGCGTGGTGGCGCTGCTGGTGTTCATACCCTTCTGGTTTGCGCGCTGGCGCGGTTGGAACAATGTGCTGCCCGCGCAACAGCGCGACGCGCGTTGGTGGCTGGCGTTGCTGTTTCTTGTTCCGATCCTGGGTTGGGCATTGCCCATGCTGTGGTTTGCGCTGCACGTGCACGCCGGCGACGCCGCCTATGCGCGCTACGCGCACGACATCCTGCTGGGCCAGACCGTTTCGCGCTACGCCGAACCCGCGCACCACCTCCACCCGTGGTGGTTTTACCTCAAAGTGGTCGCGTTCGAATGGCTGCCGCTGTCGCTGGCAATCCCCTGGGCGATCCCGGGCTGGATCCGGCATTTTCGTGCACGCGACGCACGCGTCCTGCTGCCGCTGGCGTGGGTGGTGCTGGTGGTGATTTTCTTCTCGATGAGCGGCGGCAAACGGGACGTGTACATCCTGCCCGCGCTGCCGGTCATGGCGTTGGCAATGGCGCCGCTGCTGACGGATATTGCGCGCGCACGCTCGTTCCGCTGGGCGCTGTGGGGATTGACATTGCTGCTGGCATTGGTGCTGGTGCTGGCAGGTTTCGGCATGCCCACGGGCCAGTTGGACAAGCTGCACGCCCTCGCGGCTTCGACCCTGCAAGGGCCACCACTGCCACTGATCGAGATGATCTTCGGCATGGGCCTCGCCGGTTTCGCGGCTGCGCTGCTCGCGCGTCCCCGCCATGCGCCGTGGGGCTGGTGCGCGTTCGCGCTGATCGCATGGGGCACCTGGGGCATGGCCGGCTACCCGCTGCTCAATGGCTACTCCTCTTCGCGCACGGTGATGGCACGCGCTGCAAGCCTGGTGCCGGCAGACGACCCGATCGCGTTGGTGGCATGGAAGGAACAGAACTTGTTGATGCTGGACAAGCTGGGACGCAAGACGGTCACCTTCGGCTTCAAACTGGCGTGGCACGTGCAGCTGAGACGCGCGCTGCAATGGCAGGCCGCCGATCCCGCGCGTCGCTGGATTTTCGCCTACGGCAAGGTGCTGGCGCCATGCGTGCGCATGGCCGACGCAATTCATGTAGGTCACGCCAATCGACGCGAGTGGTATCTGTTCACCCGCAGTGCGGTGGTGCCCGGCTGCGTTCCGCCGGCGAGCGACGATGCTGGACAGTTCCTTCCGTATGAGCCCGAGGATGGCAGGTAACACGATGCCGATGCCCGGCCTCTCCCTGCGCCACGGAATCTGCACGCAAGGCGAGCGCGCATGACGTCGGTCAACCTCATTGCCCGCGACAACGGCTTCGGACTTTCGCGGCACCTGCAACTGTTGCACGATGCGCTGGCCGAAGCCGGCTTTGTCGTCACCCTCAGCGGCATCCGGCGCGGAGCATTGCGCAAGGCGTTGCATCCCGCGAAGTTGCACGCCGGCAACCTTGTGCGGCGCCTGGGCGGCCACGGCGTGCGACGCTGGGACGTCAACCTGATGCTGGAACGGGTCCGTCCGGAATACCTTCCGACCGCACGCCGCAACGTGTTGATGCCGCACCCCGAATGGTTCGACGAGCGCGATCGTGCGTGGTTGCCACGGCTGGACTGCGCATTCGTGCTGACCCGCCACGCGGTGCCGCTTTTCCAACAGCTGCAATTGAAGACCGTTTACACGGGTTTCACCAGCGAGAATCGCAGCGACCCCGGCGTGCCACGCGAACGCGCGTTCTTCCACCTCGCCGGCCGCAGCTCGAACAAAGGCACGGCAACCCTGCTGGCGCTGTGGCGCAAGCATCCCGAATGGCCGCGTCTGACCGTGCTGCAGAGCCCCCGCAGCGCGCAGCCGGGGCCGTCCGCCCCCAACATCACGCATCGGATCGATTACATCCCCAACGCGGAACTGAAACGGATCCAGAACGCGCACCGGTTTCACGTGTGTCCGTCCGAAACCGAGGGCTTCGGGCATTACCTGGTCGAGGCAATGGGCGTGGGCGCGGTGGTGGTGACGCTGGATGCGCCGCCGATGAACGAAATGATCACGCCCGGCCGTGGCGCGCTGGTGCCGTATTCACGTACCGGCGTGCAAAGCCTCGCCACCACGTACTTCTACGACGAACACGCGATGCAGAGCGTAATCGAAGGCCTGCTGGCCATGCCGAACGTCGAACTCGAGCGCATGGGTGCCGCCGCCCGCACCTGGTTCGAGGACAACGATCGCGCATTTCGCGCGCGCATCGCCGAAGCTACACATGCGTTGATGACGTAACCTTCGAGTTACCTCACTGTTCATGTCGTCATTCCGGGGCGGTCCGCAGGGCCGAACCCGGAATCCATGTATGGGGGCGTCAAAATGGATTCCGGGTCTCGCCCGTTTTACGGACTCACCCGGAATGACGAATTTTTAATGTGCGGTACTCGGTACCGGCAGATGTGTCGGAATACATCCAGCGCAGGGTTTTTTGCAACGGAATTGCGGGAATGAAACCGGTGAGTTCGCGCAAGCGTGCATTGGAGCCCACCAATCGTTTCACCTCGTTGGCGCGCACGAACGCAGGATTGATCCGCACCTCGATCGCATAACCCGCGGTGTGCGCCATGATGTCCAGCACCTCACCCAACGAATGTGCGTTGCCGGAACAGACGTTGATGGCTTCGCCCGACGGCGCCTTCGCGATGATTGCAGCGTAGGCGTGCGC
>JBOHYV010000161.1:0-5802 GCA_050738135.1 Rhodanobacteraceae bacterium
TGGCTCGACCCGTTGCCAGAAAGCGTCCGAAACCTCCCATGCCGCAACCTTGGTCTTTGCCATCTTCTCGCCCAGCCCTGCGCTCGCGCGCGAACGGGAAGACAGTGTACATGTTATTTACGGATAAATTCTTAATCACGTTGCCGCAGAGCTGCCTCTCGACCCGCAAGCGGCAACGCCGCACCCAACAAAGGGCTCTCCGCCGGATTCTCAGCACCGGCTATGCGCCAACGGGAGTTGCGACAGGCAGATCAGGGTCGTTTTTGCCAGTTCATCGCGTCCAACGGGCGAACGCAGCGGGTGATCGGGGATCTTCTTCCCAAACCGTCTTGGTGCTGCGTTCCCGTCACGGTGGAACGGTGGATGGAAACCAGCACAAAACGTACGGGCGCCGCTACGGCCGCTGTCGTCGACGTGGCGCCAACTCTTTGGCGCAGGCACGCACCCAGTCCATCGCGCCGAGGCGCTCCCACAGGCCGAGCGTATTCTGGCGGTACAACCAAGCTTCCTCGTCACCGCCGACCCGGATCCCCCACTTGTCCTGCCTGGGTGGTTTCGGGCTCGTTTTCAGCAACCAAACCAGCAACTTCGGTGAATCCTCGACCGCGTCGCGCAGCGCCGTCAGCGCTTCGCCACGGCGGCCCGCCGCAAACAAGGCCAACGCGCGGTTGTAGCGCATGTTGGCGAAGTCATCCGGGTAACGGTCGGACAGAGCCAGTGCGTCTTCGATGCGCGCATTTTGCAGATAAGCACGCATCAGCACGTCGCGGAAACCTTGGTTGTCGTTTGGGTTGAGCGTGAACACCAACCATTCCAATCTGGCCAGTTGTGTGGCGTCCGCAGGACGGCCCACGTCGATGGCGATGCGCTCACCGAGGAGGTTGAGTGCGGGGCGGTTCTCCAGCCATCCCCACTCGAAAAGCTTGTCTTCCGCATGATTGTTTTTCAGCACCTCATGCAGGAGTTGCTCTGCCCGGTCAAGCAGTGGGCGAGCCAAGGTCTGGGCAAAAGTTTCACCGTGCTCTTCCTTCAGCGTCATGACAATGACGTCCAACACTTCGAAGGCATTCCACAAGTTCGGCTGCTCGCGCAGCGCTGGCAACCAGTCCTCGATGCCGCCGACGTCGTTTATTTCCTCGCTCATCAGAGCTTCCATCGGCGAGTGCGCGAGGCTTGTCGAACACCGGGCCCATGCTTGCAGCGCTTTGCGCAGCGCAGGCTTGGGGCGCAGCGGGCCGGTCTCGTCGTCGCCGGGGTCAAGCGTGTACAGCGAAGCTACGGACGGGGCGTGCTGGTATGCCTCGTCGAGTTCGGCAAGGTCCGGGTTCCATTCGAGCATCTTGTCGGTTAGGGCGGCCTTGCCACGCTCACCAAGGTCGCGCAGCAATGCAATCAAATGAGTCAGATTCGGGTCGCGCATGGCTTCCAGCCGCTTGATCCAGAACCGGGCGCGATCGCGGGCCTCGTCGGTTCGCCCTTCATCCAGAAGGATCGTCACTTCCAGGTGCGATAGCGACACTGCATGCGGATTGGCGCGTTGCGCTTGCGTGAAGGTTTGCCAAGCAGCGGCGTAATCCCCTTGGTCAGCCAGCATCGAGGCTTGCCGCTGCAGCGCCGCCGAACGGATTACGTTGTCACCGGCTGCGATGGCGCGTTCCAGCAGCCGTGCTTTTTTGCGCTCATGGCGGGCGTCGCCGTACGCATCGAGCAGCGCGTCGAGCAGGGATTCTCGTTTGGTGATGAAGGCGTCGTCGCGCTTGAACCACGGTTCCAGCAATGCGATCGCCGATCTGGTATCGCGTTTCTCGCGCAACTCAAACGCAGCGGCCTCGACCATCGCCACGGATATCCGGCTGCCGGCCAGTTCGTGCCAACGTTTCTTCGGTAAGGCATCCAGCAACAGCACCAGTCCGTTGATGTCGGGCACCGACATGGCGTGTGTCAGCGGCAGGCAACAGTGTTTGTACTTGCGGCCCGAACCACATGGACAAGGTGTGTTGCGCTCGGGTTCGGGCAGGGATGGGCAGGCGTAATCGCACGTGGGATTTGGTGTCTGTTTCCAGAGCATGCGCGCGATGACCAACGCTTGCGGCCAGTCCATGAAGCCGTCGGTGTATTTAACGATCTTCGCGTGTTCGTCGCGCATGGCCGAGACGTAGGCCGCGTAGTCGCAGCCACCGGCGATCATGCCACTGGCCTGCCGCCAGAGACGATGCATCGCGACGCTGAATTCCGGAGGGACGTCTTCGTCGGGAAGGTCGAGTTTCACGCTGATGCGGTTCGATGACTGCGAAAATGTCCGATGGTAATCCACGGCCAGTCGGATGATGTTGGACAGCAAGCTTGGCAGTCAAGGGCTACCGGCCAATGCGCCGCGCGACGCCAACTGCTGACGGGGGAGCCGTTGTGATCAGACAACGAGGTTCGGGAGGTTTGCCTAAGCTTGGAACTTACCAGTTCGGACGAGGTATTGCCATCCAACTGCATTCTTGGCGCGACCGTGCCTCACCTGAGGACACTTGGGCTTGGCCGCATCAGGCTTGCCTCTATGTAATCGAACGATTACACTGCGCCCATGCAGAATATCACCGTGCGGACGCTCCCGCAGTTCGAGGCATGGCTTCGAGACCGGCGTGATCCGAAAACCAAGGCCCGTCTGCTCAAACGCCTGCGCAAAGCGATGCTAGGCAACCTGGGCAACGTCGAGTCGGTGGGTGGTGGTGTTTACGAAATGCGCGAGCACTTCGGCCCCGGATGGCGCATGTACTACGTCCAACGCGGTAAGACAGTGATCATCCTGCTCGCGGGTGGCAGCAAAAAAACGCAGGCTCGTGACATTGCAGAGGCCAAGCAACTGGCGACCAAATTGGACAACCCATAGAACGGTGAACCCCGTGACAGTGAAAGGTAAAATCAAGCTAGCCACGCTCCCCACTTTCGACGTGGCAGACTACCTTGAGGATGATGCAACGATCGCGGAGTATCTGTCTGCGGTCATCGAGGAAAACGATCCTGGCCTGCTCGCCGCAGCGCTCGGCGACGTGGCCAAGGCGCGCGGCATGACGGACATCGCTCAGGCATCAGGTCTTGCCCGTGAAGCCCTGTACAAGGCACTTCGCCCCGGCGCACATCCGCGGTTTGAGACCGTGCAAAGGGTGTGCGCCGCGCTCGGGCTGCGGCTTGAGGTTCGGCCTGCTGCCTAACTTCGAGCACGCTGGCGGGGGTTCTCATTGAGGGGGGGGCTTACCCGCTGATGGGCTACTCCTGTTCCGGTCGCTGTTCGGCCAACTCGAGACATTCGCCGGTTCTGTCAGTCCGCCCCAAAGCGGACACCGCGATATCAAGTTTCTGCTCCGAAGCGTCGCTGGCGTTTTGCGGTGCCCGCTTGGCACGGCGGGGAACCGCTGCCCCATCATCTGACCGCGCCGGTACGAGGTCCTCCGCTTCGTACGCGCATGCCGGATTCATTCCTGAGATCGGCAATTTTTGGGTTGCACACCGCCCATCCTGGCGCTAAGGTCGCACCCATGCGACATGCGCGCAATCCTCACTCGCGGTTCTTTCGCAGCATGCTGATGCTGGCACTACTGGCGTGGGCAGCGTTCGCCGTGACAGCGGTCGCTGGGCCACTCAACGCAACCGAGACCATGGCCAATGGTGCCAATGCGCCCATGACCATGTCGGGAGTAATGTCACCACAGTGCCATGACGCGGCTGCACAGCCGTGCGCGGTGCCCGATGCGCCGATGCCGCCGATGGGGCATGCCGGGTGCTGCTCGGGTGGCTGCCATTGCCTCGGCGCGTGCGGTGCCGTCATCGGGGTGCCGTACTTGAACGTCAGCGCACCTTTGCCGCCCCGCGCAATGCCCCCGATGGTGCCCGCAAGTATCGCGCAGGCGATGGCCGCGCTACCTTTCCGACCCCCAATCGCCTGATTCCCGCCGCGGCGCGTCCTGCGTCGCCATCCGATCCCCATTGGCCACGCGCGTCGTGACCAACGGGTGTCCTTTCGCAACCGGCGTGCTCGGCACGCCTGCGGGAATCCAAAATGAAACAGAAATATTCCGGCGTCGGGCTGCCGCTTCCGACGCTTTCACGCCGCCGCTTTGTGCAGGGGCTGGCCCTCGGTGGCACGGCGGCTGCGCTTGGCGGCTTTTTGAAACCGGCATGGGCACTGCAAAGCCCAAACGTTCCCAGCTTGCAAAGTCTTGGTGAACGCGGTGTCTTGTCCAGAACCCGGTTCAATCTGGAAATTGCCGAAATCCCGGTGAACTTCACAGGGAAGGCGCGCCACGCTACCGCCGTCAACGGCCTCCTTCCGGGTCCGTTGCTGCGTTGGCGCGAGGGCACGACCGTCACATTGCGCGTCACCAACCGCTTGCGCGTACCCACTTCGATTCACTGGCACGGCATCCTCGTGCCGTTCCAGATGGATGGCGTGCCGGGCATCAGCTTTCCCGGTATCGCGCCGGGCGAGACGTTCGTCTACCGCTTTCCGGTGAAGCAGAGCGGGACGTACTGGTACCACTCGCATTCCGGTTTCGATGAACAGACGGGTTTGTACGGACCACTGGTGATCGATCCGGCAGGCCCTGATCGCATACGGGCCGAGCGCGATTACGTGGTGATGCTCAACGACTGGACCGACGAGGACCCGATGACGGTTTTCGCGAACCTCAAGAAGATGGGCGATTACTACAACTATGGCGAACCGACCGTGCGTGATTTTCTGGCCGACGCATCACGGGAGGGACTGAAGGCGGCGCTGGCCTCGCGCAAAATGTGGAACGAGATGCGGATGAGTCCGCGCGATCTCATCGACGTCACCGGCGCGACTTACACGTATCTGATAAATGGCGTGACACCCGCAGGCAACTGGACCGGGATGTTCAAGCCCGGCGAACGCGTGCGCTTGCGCTTCATCAACGGCTCGTCGAACAGCTACTTCGATGTGCGCATTCCGGGCTTGAAGCTCTCCGTGGTCGCCGCCGATGGGCAGGATGTGGAACCGGTCGAGGTGGACGAGTTCCGGATCGGCACGGCCGAGGTTTATGACGTTTTGGTGCGGCCCGAGGAGGATCGGGCCTACACGATTTTTGCGGAGTCGATGAGCCGGGATGGGTACGCACGCGGCACACTGGCGCCACGACCGGGCATGCAGGCGGACGTCCCGCACCTCGACCCGCTGCCCACCTTGTCGATGGTGGACATGATGGGAGCGATGGCGCGGAAAGACATGCAAGGCACGCACGGTGCGGACCATGGCGCCATGCCGGGCATGGATATAAGCGGCAGTCTTGATCCCGCCGGCATGAAGAAGGCGCACCATGCGCGCACCGAGTACGACAACCCGAATGTCGACATGCGCGTGGACATGCCGCGTACCAATCTCGACGACCCCGGTGTCGGTCTGCGCGACAACGGCCGGCGGGTGCTGACCTACGCCGACCTGCACACCATCGGTGGCTCGCTGTACCCGATTCCACCGGTGACCGATGAAATCGAATTGCACCTGACCGGCAACATGAACCGCTTCGTCTGGGGCTTCGACGGCCTGAAGTTCTCGCAGGCGAAACCGGTTCACCTCCCTTACGGCAAGCACCTGCGCCTGATCCTGTGCAACGACACCATGATGACCCACCCGATCCACCTGCACGGCATGTGGAGCGAGCTGGAATCGCCGGAACAGCAATTCCAGGTGCGCAAGCACACCATCAGTGTGCAACCCGCGCAACGCGTGACGTACCGCGTGATGGCCGACGCGCTGGGCCGATGGGCGTACCACTGCCATCTGCTCTACCA
>JBOHYV010000162.1:0-5764 GCA_050738135.1 Rhodanobacteraceae bacterium
ACTCGGACCGCCTGCTCGGCATGCCGCCCGAGCGCTACCGCGAAGGTGGCGCGGGCGTGGCCATCCGCTACACCACGGTCGCTTCGCCGCTGGGCCGCGTGCTGATTGCGGCCACCGCCCGCGGCCTGTGCGCGGTGACGCTCGGTGACGATGACGAGACACTGCTCGCTGCACTGGGCAAGGAATTTCCGCACGCCGAGCTGACCCGTGTCGATGCCGGGCGCGACGAATGGCTGACCGCCATGGTTGCGCGCGTCGCGCAGCAATTCGGTGGCCGCCCCGAAGCGGCGGCAGCGCTAGTGCTGCCGCCTCTGGACGTCACCGCCAGCGCGTTCCAGTGGCGCGTCTGGGACGCGCTGACCCGCATCCCGGCCGGGGAGACCCGCAGCTATGCCGAGATCGCCCGCGCGATCGGCCAGCCCGGGGCAGCACGGGCCGTGGGACGCGCCTGCGGCGCCAACAAGCTGGCACTGATCGTGCCCTGCCACCGCGTGGTGCGTGCGGACGGCACGCCGGGCGGCTGGCGCTGGGGCGCCACACGCAAACAAACACTTCTGGCGAGCGAGCAAGCCGGCCGACCAGGCAGGCCCACAGGCCGCGGCGCAATCCGCACGTGAGCCGCGGCGACCGCTGACACCGCCCCGACGCGTCCCATGAGTCCGTTGGGCGCAGGCCATCAACCGTGCCGTTGTGCACACCCTGTTGCATGCCGGCGCCTCGCCGAACCAGGAAGGCAACCGCACCGGCGGGATCAACCGCGCCTTCAGGCATGTCTACGCGGTGCGCCGCATCGGCAGGTCGCTGAAAAAGCGCAATCGTACGCTTGACTACGCCACCAAATGGGCAATCTTCATGGCGATCCTTGCCGCGATCTTCGTGCCGGGGCGGACGTTGTAGTTGTCGCCTGCACGCAGGCTCCTACCGAAGCGGCTTTGCAGGAGCGAGCGTGCTCGCGACCCGGAAATCACAACTCCCGCAGCGCTGTCGTAACCGGCAACCGCGCTGCCCGCACGGCGGGAAACAAGCCACCGATGAAGCCGATCGCCAGCGCCCACTTCAAGCCGTTCCATACCAGCGCAGGCGTAACCCGGAACTGGAAGATCATCTGGGTGAAACTGAATCCGCCACCCGCCGAAGTCGACGCGGTGTAGTGGCCGAAGATCAGCCACGCAACCAGAGCACCCAGAACGCCACCGGCCAGCGCCAGCAACATGGTTTCGAGCAGCACCGACGCGACCACCGGGGTGCCGCGGAATCCGACCGCCCGCAATGTCGCGATCTCGCGCGACCGCGTGGCGACCGCTGCGTACATCGAGTTCAGCGCGCCGAAGATTGCGCCGATCGCCATGATGATGGCAATGGTGGTGCCAAGATAGCGGATCAGCTTGTTGATTCCGCCGGACTGGTCGGCGAAATACTTGTGGGTGGTTTTCGCGTCGACCTTCAATTGCGGATTGGCCGCCAACGCCGCCTTGAATTGGCTGAAAGCCGCCGGCGAAGTCAGCTTCAGAGTCATCGAAGACGCACTGTCGCCGCGCTTGTACATCGGGCCGATGGTGGCGGCATCGGCCCAGATCTCGGAATTGAACGCGTCGCCGGAATCGAACTCGCCGACCACTTTCCATTGCTGGTTGCCAAGCTTGACGCTGGAGCCGATCGCCATCCCCTTGAACTGTCGCATCACGCCCTTGCCGACATCGAGTTCCAGGGTGCCCGGCTTGAACTTGCGTCCGGCGATGATCTTCAGGTTCGGACGCACGGCCCACGCTTCCGGGCCCACGCCGCGGACTGAAACATTGGCGTCCTGACCGTTCTTCTTGGGCAGGTTGGCAGCCAGCAACAATTCCGGCGAGGCAATCGGATGGCCCTGCGCGTCACGCGCAACGCCCGCCGTCTGGGCAATGAGGACGACGTCATTGTGCAGCAATACCGAGCTGGACTCGGCCTGGGAGCCGCCACGCAGCACGATCGCGGTGCTGTCGTTGCCGGTGCCCTGCAGCGTGGCCTGAAGACCCTCGCCCATCGCCAGCAACGCCACCAGCACGCCGACCACGCCGGCGATTCCGATCACGATCACCGACGACGCGCCCCAACGCGTCGGCAGCGTCGCCAGCCCGACTCCGGTCACGTTGAGGGTGCGCCGGCCGGAGCGTGTCAACGCCAGCCACAACGCCAGCACGATCGCGGCGACGACCGCGCCGTACCACGGCAGTATCGACCAGATCACCAACGCAACCACCAGGATCACGATCAGCAGCAATCCACGCAAGAAATTTTTCATGGCTGTCTCCTCACCTTCCCGCCAGCGCATCGACGATCTGGAGCCGCATTCCGCGCAAGGCGGGAAGCACCCCCACGACCACGCCGATCACGATCATCAGAATGATCGCGGGGCCCCAGATCGCACCACCCACGTTGGCCATCGGCAGCGTCTGACCGAGTGTAGCCTTGAGCCCACCGACCACCACCATCGCAAGCAGCATGCCGATCACGCCGCCGATGACAACCAGCAACACCGATTCGGCCAGCACCAGCGACAACACGCTGCGATTGCTGAACCCGATGGTCTTCAACACCCCGATTTCCGGGATTCGCTCGCGCACCGCCTGGGCCATGGTGTTGCCGGTCAAGAGGATCAGCGTGAAGAACACCGCCGCCATGATCCCGCTGACGATCAAGCCGATGTTTGCAAGCTGGCTGATGAATGATGCGGTGAACGCATTCGCGGTCTCGGTCTTGGTCTCGTGGTCGGAATTGGCGCTGATCGCATCGATCGCACTCGACACACGGCTCGCCTGATCCGGACTGGCGATTTTTTCCTGATACCAGCCAACGCTGCCGTTGCCGAACTGGCGCGCCTCGTCAAAATATTTCCAGCGAAAGAACATGGCACTTTCAATTCCCTTCTCGCTCGCGTTCTTCGCATGAAAGATGCCGACCAGCGTGAACGTCCATGCATTGCTGCCGTCTTTCTTGGGCCAGATCGTGGCCTTGAGCGGGATCTGGTCGCCGATCTTCCAGCCGAATTTCTTGGCCAATACCGCACCCACCACCGCGCCATCGCGGGTGGCCTGGAACTTCTTCACTTGGTCGGGCGCCAATACCACCGCATCCTGCACCTCGAAGTAGTTCGAGCTGACCGCCTCGTTCGGGAAGAAGTTCTTCGGGTCTTGGTAGATGCCGCCGAACCAGTCCACGTAAGCGACTGCCGTGATGCCGGGCACGGTTGCGATCCGCGGCTGCAGCGCCAGCGGCAGCTGGGTACCCAGACCGAGCTTCGACGTCGTGATCAGCTGGCTGGCGCCGCTCACGCTGTGCCCGGCATCGGCAAACGCGGTGCGCACGGAATCCAGCATCCCGAACAACAGGAACGCCGCCAGCACCGACACCATCGTGAAAATCGTGCGGGTCTTGCGCCGCATCAGCGCGGACCAGATCAGATGGAAGTATTTCATGTGTGAATCCTCACGGTTCCATCGCTGTTCCCTTCTCCCTTCGGGAGAAGGTGGCCCGAAGGGCCGGATGAGGGTTCGGCCAACGCGTAGTGCTGTGCAACGACCGGACCCTCGCCCCTCGCGCTTCGCGCGCGTTCGCTCCGCTCCCCCTCTCCCGGAGGGAGAGGGGTTCAACCTTGCAACGCACTACGCGCTGACGCCTTGTTCGACCAACGTGCCCTTGTCGAGGTGCAAGGTGTGGCTGGCGTATTCGGCCGCCTTGGGATCGTGGGTGACCATCACGATGGTCTTGCCGTGCTCGCGGTTCAGGCGCTGCAGCAGGGTCAACACATCCTCGGCCGACTGGCGATCGAGGTCGCCGGTCGGCTCGTCGCACACCAGCAATGCAGGATCGGACACGATCGCGCGGGCGATCGCGACGCGCTGCTGCTGGCCGCCCGACAACTCGCCCGGTTTGTGCGTGGCACGATCGGCCAGGCCCACCAGCTGCAACGCGATCGCGGCATTCTTCCTGCGCTTCGCGCCCGACAGTTTCGTCAGCAGCAGCGGCAGCTCCACATTCTTCTGCGCGGTCAAGCCGGGCATCAGGTTGTAGAACTGGAATACGAAGCCGACGTTACCAGCGCGCCAGCGCGCGAGCTGGCCCTCGCCCATCTTGTCGATGCGCTTGCCGCCGACGACGAGACTGCCATCAGTCGGCGAATCGAGACCTCCGATAAGGTTGAGCAGCGTGGTCTTGCCGGAACCCGATGGCCCCATCAGCGCGAAGAAATCGCCGCGCGCGATGTCGAGATCGATGTGGTGCAGCACCTCGAGCTTCTGCTTGCCGCGGGTGTAGATTTTCGACAGGCCGCGTATCTCCACCAGCGGCTGCTTGTCAGCCTGGGTCGAGTCATTATGTTGTACGTCCGCTGCGACTGCGTTCATCGTTGCTGCCTCTCGAAGAATTTGATTGTCATTGTCATTCCGGGGCTGCGCGAAGCGCAGAATCCGGAATCCAGCGCCTTTCCCAGTTGACGCAACAACTGGATTCCGGGTTCTGCCCGCAAAAGCGCGGGCAGCCCCGGAATGACGAGCTTTTCATTGCGAGCCATCGGCCTGCACCTTGACCTTCTCGCCATCCTTCAACTTCGCGGGTGGCGTCGTCACCACTTCGGCGCCGGCATTCACGCCCGCGAGAATCTGCTTCATGTCGGAGAAGTCCGCACCCACGGTCACCGGCGTGCGCTTTGCGGTGTTGTCGCTGACCACGAACACCACATCCTTGCCGTCGCGCTTGACGATCGCGGATTTGGGCACCAGCACGCCCGGCAGCGGTTTGCTGTTCTTGTCATTCTTTTCAAGGAATGACACCCGCACGCCCATCTGCGGAATGATGCGCGGATCCTTCTGGTCGAGCGCGATGCGCACCTTCACCGTGGCCTTGCTCTTGTCCGCGCTCGGGATGATCGCGATCACGTGGGCGGGAATTTTCCAGTCGGGGTACGCATCAAGAACCGCCTGCACCGGCATGTCGGGTTTGACCCGACTGATGTAGGTCTCGTTGACGTCCACGTCGACTTCCAGCGAGTTCATGTCCACGATGGTGGCAATGCCACCGCCACCCGCGGTGAAGTACGACGTGATCTGGCCAACTTCGGCATCCTTCACGGTCACCACGCCCGCGAACGGCGCGCGAATGGTGGTGTAGCCGACGTTGACCTGGGCCAGAGCGACGTTGGCCTTGGACGCCGCGGCCTGCTTCACGTCCGCATCCACCACCGCGCGGTCGGTCGCGACCTGGGTATTGGCCTGCTCGGCCTGCTGCTTCGAAACGTAACCCTTGCCGACCATCTTGTTCATCCGGGCGGCGTTGTCGCGATCCTGTTGCAGCGTCGCACGATCCTTGGCCACCTGCGCCTGCGCGGCCGCGTACTGGGCTTCGACGGCATTCAACTGGGCCACGTACTGGGTGTCGTCGATGCGCGCCAGCACCTGGCCCTTTTTGACGTGTTCGCCTTCCTCGATATGCACCTGGGTGATGGTGCCGACGATCTGCGCCGCCACCGTGGCCTTGCGCCGCGCCACCACGTAGCCGGTCGCCTGCAATACCGCCGCGTCGCCACTCGAAGCCACGGACACGGCCGTGCTGGTCTGCACCACCGTCGCGCGTCCGCGCAATGCAAACGCCGTGGCAGCGCCCGCGATGATCAGGACCGCGATGACGATGCCCACGATCCACGGCCAGCGCGGACGCGACTCATCATCGTCATCGCGCTGCCCGCGGCCGATGCGCAGTTCGTGCAGAAGATCGTCGCTGGATCGTTCGT
>JBOHYV010000163.1:0-5761 GCA_050738135.1 Rhodanobacteraceae bacterium
GTCGGCGCGCGCGTACACGCTTGATGCGATGACCCCGGCCTCGGGCTCGCCCCAGAAACTGCCCGGAATCGGCGCGTCGTCAGACACCGACACCAGCTCCAGGCCGTGGCGCGCGAGCAGGGCAGCCGGGGCATCGGAGCCGATGTCGGCGAGTCGCAAGACGGTGTCGGGTGCGGAAATCATCGGGATGCGGTTCCCGGCGCTGGGCAGCGCAGGTTGGTCAACCTGCGCTGGAATTCACACCCTGCCCGCCGCGCGCAAAGGCACCTTGGCATCCGCGGGCAGGCAACGTGGCGCAAGCCATGGCAGCGCGGGGAGGCCATCGGGGTATGCATCCCGCACAAATGGATAGCTGCACAATTCCTTCAACAGCAGGCCGACCCGGCGACCCGATTCCGGCATCACCTGCTGACCTGTCTCATGAAAGCCGAAGGTGCCGTGAAACAGCACCGATACGTCGTCGCGTGGTTCCAGGAATACCTCGCAAGCCAGATTGGGCGAGCGCACTTCGGCGTAACTTTGCACGTCGCTGTAAAGCAGGCGCCCGAGGCCGTGGCCACGGTGCAGGTCGCCGATCACGACCCGGTCGACGTACACGAAATGCCGGCAATGCTCGCGGAACCACTGGAAGTTGGAGCTTTCGTGTGGCGTCACGTCGCGCAGCGCGATCAGGAACCCGGCCAGATGGCCGTCCACCTCGGCGACACGGAAATAATCGGCATGACGGTAAAGCCGGTCCAGCTGTCCACCGCCCATCGGAAGGATCGACGGGCCCGCGGTGTTGTTCAATCCCATCACGGCGGCGAGGTCGTTTGCGCGGACATTGCGTAGCGTCAGGTGCGGCGTGACTGTCATCGTCTACAGGATTCCCGGGTGCGGGCCGAGGCGGCGACCGCCCATGGCCCGACATTATCGCACGCATGCGGCGCCAAGTCCGGCATTGTTGCGACGTCGTGTTGCCTTGTTGGCAGTGCGGCGGTCAGCCGGTCGCGGCTGGGTTATGATCGGCGGGTGCAACGCCCGTCCTTCAGCCCGATTTCCCTGTTGCGCTACGCTGGCCTGATCACGTACGCGTGTGTCGGCGTGCCGCTGGTCCAGCGCGACTGGATGCTGAACAGCTTGTCGGATGCCCCGAACCCCGTGCATGCGGCGCGTGCGCTGCATGCGCAAAATCATGCCGACATTCTGCTGTGGGCAGCCAGTTACGTGATCTACGGCGTGGTGTACTGGCTGCTGACCGGCAACCTCGGTTCACGCCGGTATTGGGGCGCCAAGTTGCTGGGCTTGCTGGTACTGACCGGCGCCGCGTTGGCGATCAACTGGTTCAGTGTGAGTGGCTTGGGTGCATTGCTGCTGATGGTGACGGCCATGGTGTTGCCGTGGTTGTTGCCGCTGCCCTCGGCGATCATATGGTTGATCCTGCAGAACGCCGCGAGCATCCCCGTGTTTGTCATGTTCCCGCCGTTTCACTCCTACACGTTGGGCAAGGCGGCGTTGCAGGCGGTGTTGTACATCGGCTTCTCGGTAATCGTTTTCATTGCCTCCGAGGTTGCCCGCCAGCAGGCCGACGCGCGCGAGGAGCAGCGCCGATTGAACTCGGAACTCCGCGCGACCCGTGCACTGCTGGCCGAATCCAGTCGCATTTCCGAGCGCATGCGCATCGCGCGCGACCTGCACGATCTGGTCGGCCACCACCTCACCGCGCTCAGCCTGAATCTCGAAGTCGCCGGGCACCTGGTCGAGAACTCGGCGGCGTCCGATCATGTAGGACGGGCGCGCATGACCGCCAAGCAGTTGTTGAGCGACGTGCGCGGGGTGGTCAGCGAACTGCGCGACGACGAGGACATCCAGCTGACCGATGCGCTGCGTGACTTGACCGAGGGCGTGCCTGGTCTGACCGTACATCTTGAGTTGCCGCAGCGTTTCGCCGTCGGCGACCCGCGGCGCGCACAAGTGCTGCTGCGTTGCACCCAAGAGATCATCACCAATGCCGTGCGCCACGCGCGCGCGCGTCATTTGTGGTTGCGATTCGAGGAAGGCGCGGGCGGTATGCTGGTGCTGAAGGCCCACGACGACGGCTGCGGCGCGGTCGAGGTCAGGCCGGGCAACGGCCTCAGCGGCATGCGCGAACGGCTCGTGGAAATGGGTGGGCAGTTGGCGATTCATACCCAGCGCAATCAAGGCTTTGCGCTTGAAGCTTCATTGCCCATGGAACAGGCTTCCTGAGCGCAGGCGGCTTGCTGGTGGCTCGCCCGAGGGCGGACACGCCGATTCGTCATGAGAGGGTGGACTGATCAATGATTTCCGTGTGTCTCGTGGACGACCAGAACCTGGTGCGGCAGGGGATCCGCTCGTTGCTGGAATTGTCGTCCGAAATACAGGTGGTGGCCGAGTGTCAGGATGGCGTATCGGCACTGGAGACGATTCCGAAAACCAAACCGGACGTGGTGCTGCTGGACATGCGCATGCCCGGCAAGAGCGGACTCGACGTGCTGAACACCTTTGCGGCGCAAGGTGCAGTGCCGCCCACCATCATCCTGACCACCTTCGATGACGATCAGCTCGTGTTGGCGGGTTTGAGGGCCGGCGCACGCGGCTACCTGTTGAAGGATGTCTCGCTGGAACAATTGGTCGATGCCATCAAGACGGTTGCCGCAGGGGGCTCGCTGATCGCGCCGGTGGTGACCCAGCGTCTGCTCGCGGGAGTGGGACGGATCCACAATGAGTTCACCAGCCTCGGTCAGCCCGACCCGCTGACCGATCGCGAGACGGAAATCCTGCGCCTGATGTCCGGGGGCTACAGCAACAAGGAAATCGCCAACTCCCTGAGGGTTGCCGAGGGCACCGTCAAGAATCACGTTTCCAACATTCTTTCCAAACTGGGCGTACGCGATCGCACGCGTGCGGTGCTGAAGGCGTTGGAACTGGGTATCGTTTAGAATCCCCCCGGGCCATGGCGTACGCGCCGTGAAGCCGCTAACATCCGCGTTTCCGCGTTGCGATGCGGTACGCGACCCGAAGCCCAGTCGGTCGTCGCGTGCCGACGATACGAACTAGCCATCCGGAGATTTCTGGCATGACCCGTGCGCTCGAATTCATTGTTGCCCTGATCATCGTTTTCATATTGGCGGTGATCGTGGGCTTGTTCCTGCCCAGCCATGCGCATATCCAGCGCTCGATCGAAATCAGCCATAACCCGCGGCAGATTTATGACCTCCTGAACAACTTCAGGCGTTTCCAGGATTACGTCGGAGGCGAGCTGCAACTCCAGGACCCGCAGGTGAAGTTCACGCTGTCCGGGCCGGCCTATGGTCCCGGCGCGGCCGTCAGCTGGGAGGGTAACGACACCCTCGGCAACGGCAAGCTGGTCAACAAGTCGGGCAACATCAACATTGCCAACGCCAGCACCATCACCTGGGCGATCAGCAACGACTGGCGCGGCAAGAACAAGACATTCACCCTGCAGGTCGAGCCGCGTGCCGACCAGCGCGTCAGCAAGGTCACCTGGGGGTATGACGTCGATTATGGCTGGAACCTGATCGGTCGCTACTCGCAATTGTGGATCCATGGCGACCCCGCCACGATGGTCCAGTACGGCCTCGACTCGTTGCAGAACATGATCGCGGGAATCCCCAACGTCGACTACAGCAAGCTCGCGCCGGGCCTGTACCGCACCCAAGCCACGCCGATGCTGCTGGTTTCGACCAAGGCCACGCGTACGCTGGATGATATCGACACGGCCAAGGCGGCAGCGCTCAAGCAGATCGATGCCGCGATGGAAAAGCTGGGCGTCAAGGCAGCCGGCCCCACCAGGACCATCACCACCGATTGGGGCGACACCACCTATACCTTCGACCTGGTCGTGCCGATCAATACCACGACGCTGACCATCGACGGCAAGGATCACGACTTGACCCAATTGCCGCCGCCGCCCGCGAATGAATTTACCGGCGAACCGGCTTCTTCATCCAGTGCCGCGAAGGCATCGGGTGCCGCTTCCTCCTCCAGCGCCGCGAAAGCGTCGAGCACGGCGTCGGCGTCCAGTACGGGAGAGCCTGCTTCGGGCTCGTCTTCGGGCGCCGCCGGGAAGAAGGCCGCACCCGGCAGCCTCGACAAGAAAAACCAGCTGATCGTCGACGCCAACGTGCGCGCCGTGATGGTGCCCGCCCGCGAGGTGCTTGAAGCCACCTGGACCGGCGAGGCTGGCGTGCCGTTGGTGCGCCTGGCGTTGCAGGCTTACGCCGGCACCCACGGGTACGACTTCGATGTGAACGCCAATCGCGAGTATGACGAGCTGGCGTCCGCGCCCGGCGTGGAGAATTCCGACCAGATCTACCGCGTGTTCCTGCCCGTGAAGGATGCTCCGGCGCAGACACCTGGCCAGGTTGTCGGTCGCACCAAGCCGTTGCCGGCGCTGGATCCGTCGATCTGGTCCGGCAGCACCACGTCCGCTGGAACGAAGAAGGCCGAGTCCGGCAAGAAGAAACCCGAAGCGCGCAAGCGAAGGGAACACACGAAAAAGCGCCATCATCGCCGCTAAGCGCATGAATCAGGTCAAGGCCCGCCTCGTGCGGGCCTTTTTCTTGGATGGGCGCGAGGGTTTCACGCCATTCGCGGACGGCTTCGCTGAACTGACTGCCCGTCAATGGCGGTCGGCGGGCATCGCGTAAACGCGCCGCATCGTCCTGTTAGAGTCTGCGCACGCTTTTCGCGCGAATTTTTTGCCAATGATCGAGATCGAACGCCTGGGCAAGCGCTACGGCAACTTCGATGCGGTGGCCGACCTCAGCCTCAAGGTGTTGCCGGGACAGGTGTTGGCGTTGCTGGGCCCCAATGGCGCGGGCAAGACCACCACGATGCGCATGATTGCGGGGTTCCTGAGGCCGAGCTCGGGCAGCGCGCGGGTGTGCGGACACGATGTTGTCAGGAAGCCACTGAAGGCACGCCGTGCGCTCGGCTACCTGCCGGAGGGCGCCCCCAGTTATGGCGAACTTTCGGTACAGGAATTCCTTGCCTTTGCCGCGCGGGTGCGCGGCCTCGTCGGCATCACAGGTCGGCGCCGGCTTGACGAAATGATCGAGCGTCTGCAGTTGCAGCCTGTGCTGTCGCAGACCATCGAAACGCTTTCCAAGGGTTACCGCCGACGCGTATGCCTGGCCCAGGCCCTGCTGCACGACCCGCCGGCGCTGATTCTGGACGAGCCAACCGACGGGCTCGATCCGAACCAGCAGCGCGAGGTGCACGCGCTGATCCGCGGCATGTCGCGCGACCGCGCGATCATCGTGTCCACGCACGCCCTGGGCGAAGTGCGTGCAGCCTGCAACCGGGTGGCGATCCTGGTACGCGGCCATCTGTGTATCGAGGGAACGCCCGCCGAACTGGAGAGGCGCTCGCGGTATCACCATGCCGTCAGTTTTCGTGCACCTGCCGCCGCACTCGCACGGGAGCTGCTGGGGCGCTTGCCCGAAGTGGAGACCGTGGAGGTCGATCCGGTGGATGCGCGCGTCACCGTGTTTCCGCGCGAAGGCCAGAGGATTTTCCATGCGGTCGTGAAACTTCTGGATGAGCAGCGCGTGCGCGTGGACGAGTTGCAGCTCGAGCGGGGCCGCCTGGAGGACGTGTTCCGCCAGGTCACCGGCGATATCGACTTTACGCGCGCCGCATGAGAAGCCGGAACAATCCGCAAATGAACGTGAACCGATGCAAATGATTTACGAGCGAATGGCTCCGGATTCCGTTCGCGGCGTTCATTCGCGGGTGA
>JBOHYV010000164.1:0-5758 GCA_050738135.1 Rhodanobacteraceae bacterium
TCGCGGTGGAGATCGAAACGGCGCCGTTCCAGGTGCTGCAGAACCTGCGCAGCGGGCGGGTGACCGGCTACGTGGTGTGGATGATGGTGGGACTTGCGGTATTGGCCGGGTTGCTGAAGTCCGGGTAGGGATGCAGACGGTCACGACCGCCGGCCGCGCACCAGCCACCATGACGCGCGCCACAGCCACAGCAGCACCAGTCCGATCACCACTTTTTCGCCGAGGCCACGCGGGATCGGTTTGACGAGCGCGTAGATCCAGAAATAGACCACGGCAATTGCCGCGATCGTGAGCGCGGCGGAGCAGCGTCCGCGGCAGCGCGGGTCCCGGTGCATCAGCCATGATTGCACCAGCATCGCGGTGGTGATGCACACGAAAGTGCCGAAGGTCGCCCACTGGTGGATCAGGCCGTGCAGCGTCACCGGCTGCTGGGTCGCATCGGCCGTAAAGGACGCCAGCACGCACAAGGCGACAGCGGCGACCACGAACAGCACCAGCGGGATCACGCTGCGCGCGTTCCGGTCGAGCGATCGGTACCAACCGATGCCCAGCGCCGCGATGCCCGGGACAGGCGCGAAAAAGCTCGCCTGCACCCAGTCGCCGTACGGTCCTGCCACGTAGAGGCTCATCGACGTCGTGATCCAGTCGAGGTCCGTGCGCAGGAACTGCACCAGCAGGCAGACCACCGAAATCATCGCGACCCCGATCAGCGCGATGATCCCGAGCGCACGCACGAGCGGCTCGTCACGGGCGGCGTCGCCGCGACGGATTGATTCGGCAGGATCGGATTGCGGACTGGCGTCCATCGCATTGCGTTCCTTGCAGGTGCGAGACTTGCGTGAAGGAGACCGGTTCCCTGTCTCGGCGTCCCATTTTACTTGTGCGGTGATTGAACGCGCAGGGAACGGAGAATATCCAGCGGTTGGTGGTGGTCTGCGTACCGCGCAAGCCCTGGCCACCGGCGGTACGCCAACCTGAAATGCCGCCCGACCAGGGCGCGGGCGCGAACCTTCAGCCGTCGCCGTCCGGTGATGGTTGGTACGCCGACACCTGTCGCGCGAATGTCGCAAGATCGATGTTGGTTCCGCACACGATCACGCCCACCCGTTTGCCTGCCAGAATCTCGCGCAATGGCCCGCACAACGCGGCCGTTGCGGCGGCACCGGCGGGTTCCACCGCGAGCTTCATGTCGGCGAACAGCAGGCCCATTGCACGCTGCATGGCAGCGTCGGGAATGCTCACGATGTCGTCAACGAAACGTCGCGCGACTTCGAAACTGTAGGGCAGGGCGTAAGGCGCACCAAGGCTGTCGGCGATCGTTTCCACCCGCTCGAGCTTCTGCGGCGAGCCGGCTTCGAAGCTGCGACGCATGCTGTCTGCGCCTTCCGGTTCCACGCCGTATACCTGGCAGCGGGGCCGCATCTGCTTGACCGCGCTGGCGATGCCGGCAATCAGGCCGCCGCCTCCGATCGGCACGATCACTGCGTCGAGAATTTCGACCTGACTGCAGAATTCGTAGCCGACGGTCGCGGTGCCGAGCACGGTCAGTGCGCCTTCGAAGGGGTGTATGAACGTGCGGCCCTCTTCCTTTTCGATGCGTTTGACTTCGTTGAACGCCGCGTACACGTCGTCCGTCAGGACGACTTCCGCGCCATACGCGCGGCACAACGCGACGCGCGCGGGATTGGCGGTCTTCGGCATGACCACCTTGGCGGTCGTGCCGACGCTGCGGGCCGCGAATGCCACTGCGATCGCATGGTTGCCGGCGCTCACCGCCGTCACGCCACGATTGCGCGCAGCATCCGACAGCGACATCGCATTGAGCAGTGCACCGCGCGCCTTGAAGGTGCCGGTGTACTGGAGCAACTCCAGCTTGAGGAATACCTGCGTGCCCGCGCCGGTGGCGCCTTCGATCGCGTCACCTTGCCAGCGCCATACCGGGGTTTCGCGCACGCGTTCGCCCAGGCGTTCGCGCGCGGTGCGGATATCGGCGATGGTGGGGTGGTTCGCCATCGCGCAACTGTAATGCGCCTGCTTCGATGGGGGAAGCCGTAGCGTCCCCGGGCTTGCGGGCAGATCGGTCCGCTGTCGTCAGTGCGGGATGGAAACCTGGTCGGCAACCCGTTCCTTCAGGGAGCGCGCGTCGGTCGCCTGCAGGTCCGCCTGTGCGACGATGCCGCACAGTTCGCCATTCTCGTCGACGATCGGCATCCGGCGGATGCGGTGCAACGCCATTGCCTGCGCGCATTCCTGCAGGGTGTCGCCTGCACTGCAGGTTATGGCGGGCGCGGTCATGCAATCCCGGGCCGTCAGCTTCGACGGCTCGCGTCCTGCCGCAATCGCGCGCACCACGATGTCGCGATCGGTGACCACGCCCACCAGTTTTGTCGCGCCGTCGGCCTCCACGATGGGCACCTCGCCGACGTCCTCGTCGCGCATCACCTGCGCCACGTCCCGCAGTGAGGCGTTGGGTCGGCAGCAGATCGGGTTCATTGTCATGATGTCCTTGATGTTCATGTTGTGCTCCTCGGCTCCGGGTTCGTCGCTGGTTGATGCGATCGTTCTTGACATGCAAACATGCCGTGCGTTTGAAACGGATGAAGGCCATGCAAAGCCGGTGTTGGCCCGTTACCGCTGTTCACTTTCCGGGCGTTTCAGTGGCCGTCGGCACGGCCAGCGCCAGCCCGGTGCCCACCGCGGCCAGCAGTGCGCAGATACCGAACGCGATCACGAAGGCGGATTCGTGCGGGGTGTTGCTGCCGGTGATGCCCTGCGACTTCAGGATTGCCGCGGAGACCTGCGCGCCGATCCCGCCGATCACCACGCGCGTGAGGCTGTTGAAGGCATTGGCGATGGCGGTCTGGTTTGCATCGACCGCCTGCGTCACGAATACGCCGGCGGCACCAATCGACAGTCCGAAGCCCACCCCTGTCAGAAACACCCAAACCGCAAACGCGTGTTCTTCATCGTGCACGAATGCGAGGAGGGCCGATGCGACCACCAGCAGCGCCAACCCCGCCGTGAACGGCCATTTGCCGCCGATGCGCCGGCCAAGCATGCCGCCGAACGGGCCCGCGCAGAGCACCCCGATACCGACGGGCAGCAGGAACAGTCCGGCCGCGGTCGGGTCGGCGCCGAAGCCGTAGTGCAGATGCCGCGCGATGTGCGCCGCGGCATGGCGCGGCGCCTGCACGAAACGCGGCACCAGGAAGAACATGCTGAAGGCGACGTAGCCGGCCAGTCCCGAGCCGAGATTCGGCAACAAGACTTGCGGTTTGGTCAGTATGGCGATGTCCAGCAGTGGCTGGTCGGCATGGCGCTCGCGCCAAACCCACGCGACGAACAGCACGCCGGAAATCAAGAACAGGCCCACGACTTTCCAGCCGACTTCCAGCATCACGCTGAGCGCGATCACCAGTGCCGCCAGCGCGGCGGCGAGCAGTGCCACGCCGGGATAATCCATGCGCACGTCGCTGCACTCGGGCGAGCGTGGCACCCATTTGGCGACCAGCACCGCGCCGATCGCGATCAACACCGTTTCGGCGAAAAAGATGTAGCGCCATGAGAGGGCTTCCGTGATCACGCCCGACAGGCCGAAGCCGGCGCTGGCGCCGATGCCGAATGCCCCGACCACCACGCCGATCGCCACGCTGAGCTTGTCGGGTGCCTCGTCGCGCATGATCGCGAAGCTGAGCGAAAACAGTGCGCCACCGGCCCCCTGCAAGGCCCGGAACAGCACCAGGATCATGAAGTTCGGTGCCAGGCCGGCGCCCAGCGCGCCGACGAAATAGATCGCCAATGTCACCAGCAGCATGCGCTGCTTGCCGTGCGAGTCGCCGAACTTGCCGATCAACGGCGCGGCCACCGCAGCCACGATCAGAAAGCCGCTGACCAGCAGTGCGCTGGACGTGGTGCTGGCGCCGGGCAGTTCCCGCTGGATGGTCGGCAACACCGGCAACACGCCGGTTTCCTGGAATGCGAAACTGCCCACCATCACGCCAAGTACGGCGAGGGTGCGCTTCCAGTGCGACCGATCCGTGGCTGCATGCATCGTTGCATGCTAAGCCGCGCCGGATGCGCGCGGGCTGAATGGATGCAGCAGGCAGCGCCAACGCCAGGTCAGTCAGGCAAAGCCCGCGGAGCCGTCGCAGGCGAAGGCGAATTGCGTGATGCCGGAGCGTGGACATGCATGCCGCCGGGTTCTATCCCCACCAGAACACCGTCGCGATAATCGCGTACAGCGCCAGCATCGTCACGCCTTCGCCCCAGTCGGATTCGCCATCGAAAGTAATGAAGGCCGTCACCAGCACCGCGACCGCGACCGTCGCCACCAGCATCGGCGGGAACACCAGCGTCAACGGCGTGAGGCCGAACAGGCGCGACAGGATCACCAGCACCGGCGCCAACACCAGCGCGATCTGCAACGGCGAATTGATCACCACCGAAAATGCGTATTCCGCGCGATTCCTGGCCGCAAGCTGGATGCCGACCACGTTCTCGACCGCGTTGCCGGCGATTGCGACGATCACGAGGCCGGCGAACGCCTCCGAGATGTGCAAACGGAGCATCGCCGGTTCCAGCGCATGCACGAACCATTCCGATACGAATGCGGCGGCGAGCGCCGACCCGGCCAGCATGGCCAACGCCAGCGCCAGCGGCCAGCGTGGAGGTTCGTGCTGCTCGGCGGCATCGCCGGCAGGCTTGCGCTTGAGTGAAGCGGGAAGGGTGATCGCGAACAACACCAGCAGGATCACCGCGACCACCAGTGACATCGTGTGTTCATGCGGCGCCGCGGGCGTGTGCATGTAGCTCGCGAGCGAGGGCACCACCATGGCGGCAACGGCCAGCAGCATCAAGACGGTGGTGGCACGCGCGCGCTGCGAGTCGATGCGTTGCGGCCCGTGGCGCAGGCCGCCGACCGTGAAGGCGAGACCCAGCACCAGCAGCAAATTGGCGAGGATGGAGCCGATCAGCGCCGCCTGCACCACCATCATCAACCCGGCTTTCAGCGCGAACAGCGAGATGAAAAGTTCCGGCAGGTTGCCCAACGCGGATTGCAGCACGCCGGTCGCACCCGCACCGAAGCGGTCGCCCAACTGTTCCACCGAGCGCCCGACCAGTGCGGCCAGCAGCGCCACTGCGACACCCGAGCACAGAAACGCCGGCACCGCCCCCGCATGCATGTAGCGGGTCGCGCCGGCGGCGACGATCAACGACACGCTGCCGCCGACAATGATCCAGTCGGAGCGCACGAACAGGGGCTGTCGCGGACGTCCGTTCACATGATCATCTCGCTGCGGAACGGGCAGTGGGCGATCTCATTTCGGACCGTTGCGTTGGGCGGATGATTTTGCTCGTTTGAAGTGCAGCGAAGATTCCGCGAACGTCAGGCCGGCCGGTTCGTCCAGCGCGTTCACGTCGAAAGTGACGTAATCGTCGCCGTAGAACTTGTAGCGCCAGTCGACGTGGAACGTGTTGCCGTGCCACGGTTCGAGGTCGCCGGTGAAATCGGGGTTGCCGAGCGTGAGCACCAGATGGCCGTGCTCGAGCGTGACGTGGGCATCGCCGTCCAGTTTGTCCGTGTAGGTTCCGGCGTATTCGGTCAACGGCAACGGCGGCTTGCTGCCTGCGATGCGCGTGTCGGCGAGTTTCTTTTCGATGGATTTACCTTCGGCTTCATCCCTGCGCGCAGCCGCCAACAGGGCCGGGTCAAGGTCGTGGCGTGGCAGATCCAGCATCATTTGCAGCGCCCGCGCGA
>JBOHYV010000165.1:0-5748 GCA_050738135.1 Rhodanobacteraceae bacterium
GGAAGGCGGTTCGACGGAGGACGGGTGCGGTACGTTGGTGAAACCTCTCGCCGGACTGCGCAATGCGAGCAGGTGAGCGGGCAGTATAGTCCGACTGACGAAATGGGTTGGCCGGGTTCGAGTCAAGTTCGCGGTGCGGCACGCAGGCCGTCCTTGGGCGCAGGGCCGCGTGTATCCTTTCGCGCGCCCATCAGGATCACCAATGCGATGCCGCCGATGATTGCGATCGACGCCACCAGCAAACGAAACGTCAACGGCTCGCCGAGGAAGAAAACGCCGCCCGCCGCTGCAAGGATGGGGACGCTCAGTTGCACGGTCGCGGCGGTGGTGGATTTCAGGAACGGCAACGCGGTGTACCAGATGGCGTAGCCCACGCCCGACGTCAATGCACCGGACAGCAGCGCATAACCGATGCCGGCAGGGTCCGGCGAGGTGCGCGCCGACAGCAGAAGGCTCAGCACCAGCGCCATCGGCGCGGCGCGCAGGAAGTTGCCCGCGGTGACCTTCAGCGGATCGCCTCCGCGTTTGCCACGCAGTGAGTAAACACCCCACGCGATACCCGCGCCCAGCATCAACAGCGCGCCCGCCAACGGCGGCGCGGACAATCCGGGCAACAACAGACCGACAAGTCCGCCGCAGGCGAGCACAAGCCCGATGATCTGCAGCGAGCGCATGCGTTCGCCGGACCAGAAGCCGTGGCCGATCATGGTGATTTGCACCGCGCCGAACAGCAGCAGTGCGCCCGCTGCCGCGGTCAGGTGCAGATAGGAAAAGGAAAAGCCCGCCGCATACGCGAAAAGTGCCAGCGCCGACAGCCAATTGCCGCCGCCCATCCGTGCGCCGCCACGCAGCCATACCAGGCACCACAGGACGACAACGCCGGAAAGCAGTCGCACCGTCGTGAAACTCGCCGCATCAATGCGCGTGTGCGCAAGCGCCGCGCGGCACAATAGCGAGTTCCCCGCGAACGCGATCAACGCCAGTGCCGTGAAGATCGTCGTGCGCAGGAACGGCATGGTCGATTTCGATCGCGGATGGGATTTGGAGGAACAATTCCGGACTCAAGCTCGCGCGCTTGATGTGAGTAACAGTCGGTGCGGACCCTCGATGACGGCAATCATATTTTTGCACCTGAAAGGCTTGATTCCGTCGGCGCGCAAGCGGACGGATGATTTCGCCTTTGGATTCTCGTCCACTCTGTCCACCGTTAGCCGGATCGCATTTCGTCGCGATACTCGCACTTATCCAAACCCGCGGCAAGCGTAGCCCGGATGGAGTGAAACGGAATCCGGGGATGCTCCCGCCTCGTTTCCCGGGTTCCGCTGTGCTGCATCCGGGCTGCTTTTGGCATCACTGACAGGGGCGAGCGAGAGTAAAGTGCGGATGCGCCGGACGCTGGCTCGGCACACGAGCTGCTGTCCGAGGGGGTGAAGCCATGAAAGCAACGCTACAGCCGGGCCGTGTGTTGTTTGCAGCAGCCATGATCGCCTTGGGCATCACGGGTCTTGTCAACGGCGATTTTGCCTTGGTGTGGCAAAACGTTCCCGCGCACGTGCCGGGGCGAACCATCATCGCCTACGTCTGCGCCGTGATCGAACTGGCGCTCGGCGCTGGGCTGTTGTGGCGGCAGACGCTGATGGTGACAAGTCGGGTGCTGTTCCCGTACATGGTGCTGTGGTTGGTGTTGCTGGAGATCCCCAACGTGATCCACTCGCCGCTGGATGCGGGCAGCTGGGGCAGCGTCGGCGAGATCGGGATCATCACCGCGGGCGCGTGGTCCCTGTTCGCGGCGCAGGCCGGGGCGCGGAGAGCGCGGCAGCGGGGGTTCGTTGCGGCAACCCCGGGCGTCCGCGCCTCACGCTGGCTGCTCGTGCTCACGTTGCCCATGATCGGGGCGGAAGTGATCGTCGATGCGATCCAGGCCGGCGACAAAGTGATGCAACCGTGGTTGCAGGTATTGCCCGACCCCATGGCCTGGGCGGTTCTGTCCGGCGTCGGCAGCATCGCGGCGTGTCTGGCGCTGCTGTCCGGCATCTGGCCGCGACTGGCGGCGACCACGGAAGCCGCGATGCTGGGCCTCATCGCCATCTCGTATTGGGGTCCCGATCTCTACACGGGTCGCACGGCGATCACCGCCTTCATCATTTCGTTCCTGATAGCCGCCGGCGTGTGGGTGGTGGCCGATGGCTATCGCGACGTGGCGTGGCTTGCCACGGTGCGGCCGCTTTGGAAAAGAGGCCCGACCGGTGTTCCGGTTCCTGAAGGTTGATCCATTCGCGATGCGCAATGATGCCAAAAGTAGCGCGGATTCAGCACAGCGGAATCCGGGAGTCGAGGCGGGAGCAGCCCCGGATTCCGTTTCACTCCATCCGGGCTACGTGCCCGGTGGGTCGCGGGTTGCGCGATTGGCAGCGCAGGTGAACAATGCCGCCGAGTTGGCCTTGCCGTGGCCGGTGTAGCGGGCGACCTTGGGCCACGGGCACAGTGGACGCGTCATCACCACCGGCCTGGCCGGGTCGTCGTCGGTGAATTTCGTCGCGACGATCGCTTCGGGTGCGACGCCGTGTTCGACCCAATGCACCAGCGCAGCGAACACGTCGTGCTGTGGATCGTGCTGCGAGGCAGTCGTGCCCGGCTGCCCGAAATCGTTGGTACCGGGACCACCATTGCAATGCAGCATCCCGGGCACCACGTAAAGCCGCATGGAGGCTTCGGCTGCACGGTTGCCGACGGTCCTGGTCACGGCGTCGAAGTAATGCACGGTGGCGAGCGGAGAAATGGCCGGATCGGCCCAGCCGTGGTAAAGGATCAACTTGCCGCCGCCCGAGAAGAACGGTTGCAGGTCGGGATCGACGGCGTTCATGGCCACGGCCGTGCGACGCTGCGCGAGCGCCAGGGCGGCGTCGATGTTCGCGCCCGCGAGCTGCCACTTGCGGTTGTCATAGACCATGTTGCGGAAGTAATTGTCGACGAAGAATTCGTAGAATGACTTGCCGCGTTGCTCGCCGGTGATCCAGACGCCCCAGCCGCCGTTGGCGACGTCTTCCGCGCCGGGCATCACGCCGGGAAAAATGCGCTTGCCGGTATGTCCACGGGTGCCGTCGTAGGCGGCGCGAACCGTCGCGACTTGCGACGCGGTGAGACATTCGTCGGGAGCGCTTCCCCGCTTGCACAGCAAAACGTCCGGGTTGAAGCGGCAACGCAGCGGATCGCCGATGACACCGTCGACGACTCCGTCGCCGGCATCGCAGGCGGCCAGCGCCGCACGGGTGATGATCGGCAGTTTGGCCGGTGGGATATAACCTTTCGGCGAAGACGCATGCTGTGCGACACCCAGGGCATTGGCCAGCAGGCGGGTCCAGTCGGCAGCCGGATCGCCGGCGATGATGCCGTCGTAGTCGGCGGGATAGCGTTGGGCTTCCATCAGGGCCTGCCGGCCGCCGTTGGAGCAACCGGCGAAATAGGAGTACTTCGGCGGTGTGCCATAGAATCCGTGCATGACGGCCTTGGCGAACACCGTCATCACGTGCATTGCGCGATAGCCGTAATCGATGATTTTTTGCGGATGCCCGAGCGCCCACCGCGCATCGGGACGGTTGTGACCGGTATCGGTGCTGGCGCTGGCGTAGCCTTCGTCGATCGCCGTGGCCAGTCCGTCGTAGTTGATGTAACCGGCGAATCCTCCGTTGCCCACGCTGCGGAAGCGTTCGTTCCAGCCGTTGAGCGGCAGCCACACTTCGACCTTGACGTTCGATTTTGATGAGGGCGTGAGCGTCGCCTGCACGCGGCAGAATGCCGGCGCGTTGCGGAACACCACCGGAAGCGGTTGGCCGGGCTGGGCGTCGGAGGGCGCGAAACTCCCCGCAGCCGTCACGTGCGCCGAATCGATCCGCGCATGGGGCATGGCGAGCTTCGCGAGCGCGGCGCAATCGTGTGTGCCGGCTGCGACCGACGCCAAGGGCACCCACGCGATCAGCAGGGACAACAGGAGCACGCGACGGCGCATCGCACGTTTCCTTCATGGAAGGACCAGCGTGCACGTATAGCATGTTCGCAACGGCGCGGCGAGCCTTGGCGCTCGGTTCCTCGCAGTTCGGAAGCCCATCCGGATCGACGTACCCACACGCGTCCGTTTGTGCCAGCGAGAAGCGAGCCGCTTCCTCCGGGCGTGGCGATTCAGGCGATTGGCCTCGGGTCAGGCCGCCTTTCGCGCGCCGTGCGACCGCGCCGCGTGTCGGAACAGCAGCGCCGATACAGCGAACAGCGCAACGAAGAAACCGTTGAGCGCGAGGATGCCGAGCGGACCCGGTGGCTCGTTCGCGCCCAGCCCACCGGCCAACGCGATCACGGCGACCCCCGCTTGTGCGATCGCGGTTGCGGACAGCGCATGCGACATGCCGGTCGGCCGCAGGCGGGCCCACAGGACCCCGATGACTTCAATCGCGACGACGCCCGCGTACATCAGGTTGGCCGGATTGTTCCCGGCGCCGATGATCCCGACGGCAAGGTTCACCCAGACCAGCATCAGGGCCGCGGCCACTGCAATGCCGGCAGCGGCACGGCAAGCGAAACTGCCAGCGGTCCGGACCAACAGTACGAACGAAAGGCCCGCGCCGAACAGCAGGCCGCCCGCGACGCTGAAGTCGAGTGCGGTCCAGTCCACCTCGTCGGTGAACCGCATCGCCGTCAGCGGCACCAGCAGCAGTACCCCCGTCGCCAGGGCGACTCCGACGATGGACCTGGACAGGGTATTCACGGCAACCATTCGCATGATCGGACCTTCCTTGCGCGGGGTGCACGCGGGGTGCATTCACGACATGATTCTGGACGCCGCCCCGCCCGGCCGGCAAGCGTTGCGGCCCGCTCAGGGCGGTGGCAGCGGTTTTGCGTACGGATAGCCTTGCAGCACACCGAACAGCGGTCGTGCCGGCCCGTCGGAGGCGTAGCCCAACGCTGCGTAGAAATCGCGCGCCGCCAGGGTGCTCTCGAGATGGAGCCTTGATACGTGCAACGCGGTGGCGCGGGCTTCGAGTGCCGCATGGATCCGGCGGCCGAGCCCGCTTCGCTGATGCTCGGGCGCCACGTAGAACAGCAGCAACTTGCCGTCCCGGCGCAATAATCCGACGCCCTCCACCTTGCCGCCGACCTCTTCCACCACACAAAAATTTTCGGGGTCGGCCAGCCAACGCTTGAAGGTGTCGGGCTGCTTGTTGGCGAGCCAGCGTGCGAGGGTGGCCGGATCGTTCTGGTGGTCCGCGGTGCATGACTCGATCGATCTGCGCACAGCTTCGACGGCACCGACGGCATCGCCAAGTGTCGCGGGGCGAGCCATGCATGAACTCCCTGGCAATGGACGGCTTGATCATATCGGGATTTCCGCGAGCGGCATCGGCCTGTCCCCGTTCGGTCCGGCAGCTTGGACAAGGGGGGCGCGAAGCGTGCAGGCCGGTCGCCGCCACGGCCGTTTCCGGCCGGGCCGTTGCGGGTTTTCGTGCGTGCGCGATTCCCGCAGGGCTGGTGGCCGGAGCGTCGCCACCACACGCAGGCGTCCTGCTGGAGACCACACTCACCTTCGTGTTGACGATCCTGATATCCGCAGCGTCGCTGTTGCGCGGGCGACCGACGCGCAGGCCGGCGCGGCTCGCGGTGGAGATCGAAACGGCGCCGTTCCAGGTGCTGCAGAACCTGCGCAGCGGGCGGGTGACCGGCTACGTGGTGTGGATGATGGTGGGACTTGCGGTATTGGCC
>JBOHYV010000166.1:0-5727 GCA_050738135.1 Rhodanobacteraceae bacterium
GCGCAACGCCGTCTCGGCACGGGTTCGCTGGGTGACGTCGTTGGCAAGCACCAG
The DNA here is from genome assembly GCA_050738135.1 of Rhodanobacteraceae bacterium. GTDB lineage: Bacteria > Pseudomonadota > Gammaproteobacteria > Xanthomonadales > Rhodanobacteraceae > 66-474. Next base: position 55 of record JBOHYV010000166.1, read on the forward strand.
CCGCGCCGTCTTGCCGCGGAACACGATGTCGTCGGAGGTGATCTCCACGTCGATCAGCGCGCCGTCCTTCTTTCGATGCCGCCAGGTTCCGAACTCGCGGTGCCCGGACGGACCGGTGGAACGCGCCCCGGCGAGCCGCGTGTCCTCTGCCGGCGAGCGGATGTCGGAAATCCTCATCGCGAGGAATTCTTCCTCGCTGTAGCCGTATTGCCTGCAGGCCTGCGCGTTCACCGCCAGGAACCGGCCACTGCCAATCTCGAATACCCACATTGGCAACGGATTGGCGACGAACAGCATCTCGTAGTATTCGCTGCCGTCCAGACGCGTGTGTTCTTGAACCGCCATGACCTCCCCCTCGCCGACAGGACTTGCTGCTGTGCCCTGCCGAATGCGTGTGAGGTCATGTATACCGCAGGTTGGCGCGCATTTCCACGATGTGCGGCGCGAAAGTGACTACTCGCCGCAACAGATTCCGTGCCTGTCCCTGTGAAGGCGGGGGCCGCAACCGCAAAGGTGTCAGGGACGCTCCCGCGCGCGGCGGGGCGAAGAATGATTCGGAATCATGAGGCGTGCTGGTCCGGGCGCATGGCCCGACGTGCGCGCTTCAATCTTCCTGTACACGGCGCACCGGGCAACGACCGCTTGACGTGCTTGCGGTTCTGCAATCGCGGCAGACGTTGGAACCGATCACTTGCGGATCCGGATCGAGCTGCGAACAGGATGATTCGCCGCGGTGCGGCGGTCAGGTCGACCGCCACACCCGTCCTGCGCGTTCGCCGTCAGTGCGACTGTGGCTTCAGGTATTTGTCGAACCATGCGAACGAGCGCTTGACCACGTCCTGCATGTCCCCGGGTTTGTGGAAGCCGTGGCCTTCACCGGCGTAGACCACCAGTTGCGTCGGCGTGCCCATGCTGCGGAGCGCGTGCCACATCTCGAACGATTGCGGGGCCGGACATTCCTTGTCGAACTGGCCGACCACGATCAGGGTGGGCGTGTGGTCATGCTGGATGAAGTTGATCGCGGAACTTTTCGCGTACGCGGCCGGATCCTGGTACACCGAAGCGCCAAAGAACGGCAGCATCCACTCGTCGATCATGTTTTCGCCGTAGTAGCTCTTCCAGTCCGACAGGCCGGCGCCGGCCACCGCGGCCTTGAAACGACCGGTCTGGGTGGGCGCGAACATGCTCATGAAGCCGCCGTAGCTCCAGCCGGCGATGCCGAGCCGCTTGTCGTCGACCGAATACTTCTTTTCCACGGCGTCGACACCGGCGAGGATGTCGCGCAGGTCACCGTAACCCATGTCGCGGCGCACCGCCTTGGTGAAGGCCTCGCCCTGGCCGAGACTGCCGCGCGGATTGGGCATGAACAGGAAGTAGCCCTTTTGCGAGTACGTTGCGCCGCCGCGGAACGGCCAGCGCGCGCGCACCGCCCACACCGGACCGCCATGCACCTGGACGATCATCGGGTAGCTCTTGTGCGGGTCGTAATGCTCGGGCAGCAGCAGCCAGCCGGAAACGTCATAGCCGTCGTTGTGCCAGGTGATCTCCACGCCCTTGCCCCAGTGCGGCTTGAGGTTTGCATTGGCGTGGGTGATGGCGTGCACCGCGTGCGCGAGACCGGTCGGCTGGCCGGCGGCATCCAGCGCAAGTTGGCCGGCGTAGATTTCCGGTGCTTCGTTGAACGTCGAGTGGACAAACACGAAGTGCGCGTTATTGGACGTCAGGCTCAAGCCGCGCAGCGCCGACGGGGTGGTGAACAACGCCTTGTAGCTTGCCGGCTGCGTGCCGTGCAGGGTGAACAGGCCCACCTGCGATTCGGCGCCCGCGATCGAAGAGGCGAGGACGCGGCCATCGCCGGTCCACGTGAACCAGCCCGGCGAGAAATGGATGCCCGGCGTCACGTCGACCGCGGTACCGCCGCTGCTGGGTACGACGTAGATGTCACCGCCGGTGGCACCTTGATCGCTCATCAAGCCGCCGATGAAAGCGATGGTCTTGCCATCGGGCGAAAAACGCGGTTCGGCCATCTGCAGGTGGTGCAACGAGCCTGCCGCAGTCCATGCGTTGACCAGCTCGGTGGGCTGCGTGTTGCCGACGGTCTGCGTGTAAATTTTGGCCGTCCACCAGTTGTTTGCGCCCGGAGGCGGCGCGGCAACGTAGGCTACGCGGTCGGCGTTGGGCGAAAAGCTGAATTCATACACGAACAGTGATTTCGGCGTGACCAGTTTCACGGCGCCGGTGGACGCATCGATCTCGGCCATTTGCTGGTGCTCGATGCCCGTGACGCCGATCACGCCGATGCGCGGCTTGCTGGCCGCGGTGGCGCCGATGCGGTGGGTGTCACCCTCGACGTACAGAATGCCGAGCTGCTTGCCGGCCGGGGCCCAGGCCAAATCATGCACGTAACCGTTGAGGTGCGTCAGCCGCTTGGCGACCAAATCGCCCGCGCCGGCCTTCACCAGATAGACGTCTTCCTGCGCGCTGTCCTTGTTGCCGCAATTGCTGAGGAAGGCCAGCTCGGAACCATCCGGCGACCACAGCGCACCACCTTCGTGGCAACCTTTGCTGGCGTCGGGCATCTGCACGGCATGGGCGTGCTGACCGTCGGCATTGCCCACCTCGATCTTCGCGCCTTGGCGGCCGAAGCTGCTCCAGACCAAGTGCCGGCCGTCGGGCGACAGCGCCAGACCCTGCCAGAACGTCGGCATCGGTGGACGCTTGGCGGTCTTTTTCGCCGCGGCTTTCGAGCCGGACGTGGCAGAAGTGGGTGGCGACGTGGCGGCGCCCGCATCGAAGGCAAAACACAATGCGCCGAGGGCGGCGCACAGCAAGGTCAGGCGATACGCGGGTTTCATGGCTCGGACTCCGGCGGAAAGAACGCAAACCTAGCATGCGTTGCTTGCGCGGACACGTGCCAACCGGCATACCCGCCGAGCGGGCGACCTGTCCGCTGCGGCGGTGTGCAGCCCGTTCCCCGGAGGATTGCAGTACCGGGTTTCAGAAAAAGGTCGGCATCGCTTCGAGCACCTGCAGCTTGTCATCGACGAGCAGGACCTGGCGCCACTTGTCGAAGGTGAGGCAGGGATGGGAAGCGCCGAACGACAGAATGTCGCCGACGCGGATGTCGGCGCGTTCGGGAATCACCAGCATCGCATGCTGATCCATGACCTTGCGGACGCTGCAACCGGTCAGTGGCCGTGCCGGCTCGCCGGGGCGGTGCAGCTGCAAGGGTATCGGCAGGTCGGGGTCGCAGGAAATGTCGCGCTTGCCCATGGCTGCCACGGCCGTGCCCGGTTCAGGCAGTGACTGCACGTGCGCGAACACCGCCAGCGCCGGTTCGAGTCCGCCTTCGAGTTCCGGGTGGCGCGCTTTCACTTCGATCATCGCATCGCGATACGAGCGGTGATCGTGCGCAACGTAGCAGCCGGGCCTGAGAACCGGCGTGCAGTGGTCGCGCAAGTCCGCCCGATCGAAGGCTTCGGCGATCAGGTCGAACCATTGCGAGCCGGCCGCGGTGATGATGGGTCGGCGATCGGCAAACCTGCCCGAGTCCATGAGCCCGCGCAGGCAATCGACGAGATGCTGGGCGTAAGCGCGAATGTCATCGACAGCCCGTTCGCCGCCGATCAGCCCCTCATAGCCTTCGATGCCGCAAAGATTGACAGCCGGCGCCGCGGTGATCGCATCGACCAATGCCTGGAGTCCGGACTCGTTGCGCACGCCGCAACGGCCACCGGGAACACCGAGTTCGATCAGCACCTGTATGTTCAATTTGCGCTGGCCGAAATACCGGTTCAGCGCCTCGACATTGGCTACGCTGTCGACGAGGCAGTAATAATCCGCGCCGCGCCCGATCAGGTCGGCGACGATCGCCATGTTGGGCGTGCCGACCAGCTGGTTGGCCATCAGCAGTCGCATCGCGCCATGCTCGAATGCAGTCGCGCACTGGATGGCGGTCGCCAGCGTGATGCCCCATGCACCGGCATCGAGCTGGCGGCGGAACAACGCGGGGGTCATCGTGGTCTTGCCGTGCGGCGCGAGCTTCGCGCCATGTTCGTCGGCAAAACGTTGCATCCATGCAATGTTGTGGGCGAGCGCCGCCTCGAGCATCACGGCGGCGGGCAAGCTCACGTCGTCGAGCAGCGATGGCCCGACGACGCGTTCGCCTTTTTCAAGATGGTGCGTGTCGCGGGCCATGAGTCGCTTCCCGGGAAGGCAATGGCCCAAGCATAGGCGGAAAGCAGCCGGCACGGATCGTGTTTCATCGCGTACGGTGTTCCACCGGAACTTGCTGTCGGGGGTCCGGCGCTGCTTTGCGGTGTCGCCTGACCGGTCCGCTGCCGGGCGCATGCGAGGAGCGAAACGGAATCAGGATCCGGCCATCCTGGCCGGTCGCGAGATGCGCCCGCGTGTGCCGTGGCCAAGCGATTCAAGCCAGGCGAACGCGCCCCCGCAAATTTCCGCCGGCACGTTTCCTCAATGCTGCACCGGCGCCCCCTGGCCGATGTATTTTTCGAGGAAGGTCTGCATTCGTGTGAGGAATGCGGCGCGATCCGCTTCGGTGTAGAAGCCGTGGCCTTCCTTGGGGACTGCCATCCACTCGTAAGTCTTGTTGGCTGCCTTGAGGGCGTCGCGCATGGCTTCGGCCTGGGCGAACGGAGCACGGCGGTCCTCCATGCCGTGGGCCAGGAACACGGGAACATCGATCTTGTCGGCCAGCTTGTCCGGCGAGTTGGCGTCGAGATCGGCATCGTTCTTGCCGATCACGGTTGACAAATAGCTGCGTCCAAACTTGCTGGACTGGACGTCGCCCTTCTTGTACAGCATCTTCAGGTCGTACACGCCCGAGTAGCCGACGGCGCACTTGAACAGATGCGGTGCGCGAATCACCGACATCAGGGCCGAATAACCGCCAAAGCTTCCGCCATACACGCAGATGCGGTTGGGGTCGGCGTAATGCTGGCCGATGGCCCACTTCACGCCATCGATCAGATCCTGCTGGATGCGGGTACCCCACTTGAGGTAGCCGGAGCGTTGGAACGCGGGGCCACGGCCGCCGGAACCGCGATAGTTCACCTGCAGCACCAGGTAACCGCGATTGGCAAGGAATTGCGCGTCGGAATCGTAGTACCAGTCGTCCCGGATGCCGTACGGGCCACCGTGCGGGACCAGCACCATCGGCAGGTCGGCCAGCTTGCGGCCGGGGGGGGATGGTCAGGAATCCGTCCAGCTCCAGGCCGTCGCTGGCCTTGAACCGGATCGGACGGCGTTCGGCCATCTGGGCGGGCTTGATCCAGGGTTCGACTTCAAGCAGTTTGGTGGCCTTGCCGGTATTGACGTCGAGCAGGTAGTACGAGCCCGGATCACGGTCACTGGAAACGAAGAACAGCAACTTGCCGCCGTTCTCGCTGAAGTTGATGAAGTCGACGAATTCACCGGGAAAGCTTTTTTCCAGCTCCTGATAAAGCTTCGCAGCAGGCAGGTTGGCATTGATGAAGATAGCTTTGGGAATGCCACTGTCCGTGATGGCTGCGAAAGGCTGGCTCGGTGCCGCCGTCCATTGCAGATCGCCGATGCTCGAAAAGCTGTTCCCGGCAAGAACCTTGCGACCGCTGCCGTCCTGGTTTTCCTCGATCAGATCCTTCGGACCACCATCCTTGCTCCACCATGCAT